>JAEMRB010000124.1 GCA_016463555.1 Chloroflexota bacterium | reverse complement strand
CCGGCGCGCCCGCCGCTGTCACGAATTGCATCGAGGGTCACTCGGTGCTGGTCTGGCGCCTCAACATGGATCGCGACCGATTCACACCCAGCATCAACGTAGCGGGTCGCCCAGAGCCCGGGCGAGAGCACCATCAGGTGCGCATCAAACGGAAGTTTGGTTGCGGAGCGCAGCGCCTCAACTGTTGCGAGGCCGAACGTGAGGTTTGGCACGAAGTGGCCATCCATGATGTCGAGATGGATCCGGTCGACACCCGCCGCCTCTGCCGCCTGTACCGCCTCGCGGAGTGCGCCGAGGTCAGCGTTCAGGATGCTCGCGGCAATTTCAATACGTGCGCCGCTCATGCATCACCGCCCAGCGGCCCGGATGGGGCAATCGGCTGTGCGGTGCGCTGCCCTTGAAGGGCGGCGGCGCTCGCCGCTACCAGTAGCTCGCGACGACGGGCAACGGCAATAGGCGTCGGTGCGCCCGCCTTCTCGGCGGCGAGCTGCCCACATGCGGCGCCCGCCTCGCGGCCACGATTGCGGCGCACGGTCACCGTCAGGCCAGCAGCGCGGAGTTGATTGGCGATCTGTTCGATGCGCTCCGGCGTGGACTCCTGCCACGGGGTATGCGCAACGGCATTCATAGGGATCAAGTTCACATGCGCGCCGCTCCCGCGCAGCAGTGAGGCGAGTGCCGCTGAATCCTCCGCTCGGTCATTGATGCCGTCGATCATCGTGACCTCGTAGGTGGTGCGGCGCCCCGTCGCACGCGAATGCCCGTCTGCGGCGGCGATGACCGCCTCAACTGGCCACTTTCGATTGAGCGGTACAAGGAGATCGCGCAGCGGGTTACGTGCCGCGTGCAGAGAGACGGCGAGGGTGATCTGTGGGCGCTGCTTGGCGAGTCGCTCAATCCCGGGCACGACGCCGCTGGTTGAGACGGTGATGCGGCGCTGACCGATCCCCCCGCGCGCGGGATCAGTGAGGCCATCAATGGACGCAAAGACGGCATCGATGTTCTGCAGTGGCTCCCCCATTCCCATGTAGACAACGTTGGTGAGCTCGCGCTCCTCGGTGCGGAGGATCTGGCGTGCGATGCGCACCTGGTCTTGGATCTCGCCGGCGCTGAGATTGCGGGTGAAGCCGAGCTCACCCGTGGCACAGAACGGGCAGCCGACCGCGCATCCCGCCTGACTGGAGACACAGACGGTGGCACGTGGCCCTGAGCCACGGCGTGGATCGGCGGGAGAGCGCATCAACACCGCTTCGACCTTCGCGCCATCGGAGAGGGTCAGCAGCAACTTCGTGGTGGCGCCATCTTCGGCCTCTTGTCGCTCAATCTCATCGAAGGCACTGAAGCGGATCTCGCCCGCCAAACGCTCTTGGAGCGGCTTCCCGAGTGTGGTCACCTCGCTCCAGGAGGTAGCCACGGAGCGCCACGCACCATCGAGAACCTGTGTCACCCGATACGACTCAGCGCCCAGGTCGCTCACCCGCGCTGCGAGCTGGTTGACATTGAGGTCAGAGAGGCTGAGGGGCCGCTGCGATCCTCCTGCTGCCGCTGTCTCTTTCATTCTGCGATTCTCCCATGCGCGGCGAGTTCCCCTTGACGCCCTCGCGCGAACTCCCCTCCCGTCATGCTCTTGCCGCCAGCGGGGGTCACGCGGTCAAGGCGCAGCGTTCCACCGGCAAGGCCGAGGAGCAGCGTGCCGTCGTGCAGTTCAAGCGCACCTGGGGCGACTGGGGCACCTCCCTCCGCCGGGCTGACGCTCGACAGGATCAGCCGTTCGACCAGGCCAGGGATCTCAACCCAGACGCCTGGCCATGGCTGATACGCCCGCCACATCCGCAACGCTGACTCGGAGGTCGCTCCTGCGCCAATCCGGCCATCGGCACGGGCGAGGCGTGTTGTCTGTGTCGCACCATCGACATCCTGGGGGCGTGCCGCCTCACTCCCCTGCAGCCATGTTGCAAGGTTGTCGGCGACGCCCACGGCGGCGAGTTCGGCAAGTTCCAGCTCAAGCTCTGCGGCGGTGACAGCTGGACGCGTTCGCAGATGTTGCACCGTAATGATTGGCCCTGTGTCGACCCCTTGATCCATGACGATCGTGGTGACTCCCGTCTCGCGATCGCCAGCGAGGATCGTTGCGGGAATCGGGCTTGCGCCGCGATGTCGCGGCAGAAGTGACGGATGCAGATTGACGATGCCGCGCGGGTAGTGATCCAGGAGCGCCGCAGGAATGATCTGACCGAAATCGGCGAGGAGCGCCGCCTCTGCACCGATTGATTTGATTCGTTCAATTGCTGCTGCGTCACGAACCTTGGCGACGTGTTCAACCCGCAGTCTAGCACCGCTCGCCCAGGTATCGACAGGGGTCGGCGAGAGTGCACCGCTTCGGCCGGCGGCGCGTGGTGGCGCCGTCACCACAGCGGCGATTTCAAAACGGGGGTCCGATGCAACGG
>JAEMRB010000034.1 GCA_016463555.1 Chloroflexota bacterium | reverse complement strand
AGCCTGCCCCAGAGATGAGGCGCGGGTTCTTGACGGCGGCGACGCGAACGCGCTCAAGCAGCGCGCGGTAGCGCTCTGGTACGAGTGGGTCGTGCGGGGTGGCCCAGCGCCGCGCCCCCTCAGCCGCCGCGCGAAGTGGGACCGCCGAGGTGGGGATCGCACAACCATCAATCCCCCACGGAGCTGCGTGTAGGTCAACGCTCAGCAGCTCACCAACCACGGTGCGCAGTTCGCGCTGCACGGGGTGATCAAAGGCGTCATACCCAATCGGATCGAATCCACGTGCCTTCGCCAGCAGCAAGAGTGAGAGGTGCTGCCCAGAGCACATGTGCGCCAGCAGATCACCGCTGCCACCACGCGAGCTTTGTGGTCGACCATGCACCAGGTGTGCTGGGTTCAGCCCGAAGATGTCAACCATGCGCTGCGCTACAGCCGTGTGCTCGTCCGCGCCCGCATGGCTCGCCGAGGCGAGGGCGATCATCTCGTCGTCGAGCGTGAGGCCGGCCTCGTCTGCTGCGGCCAACACCGCCACTGTGGTGAATGGTTTCACCGCGCTCCGCAACGAGATCAGTCGATCTGGCTCACCGACGCTTGCGGCGAGGCGACCACCATCGGCCACCACCGCCACGTCACCGCGATGTGCCACCTCGGTGATCTGGCCACGCTGCACCACCGTAATCACCGGTGGTGGCACTCCCTCGCCGACGCGAGCGTCGCTCATGCCAGCCCGAGGGCCTTGTCAACCTCTGTCAGGCCGCGGTCGATCACATCAAACGCAAAGTCAAGCTCCTCGTTCGTGATGATGAGCGGTGGATTCGTGAAGAATCCATTCCATCGCACGATCGTATAGAGGCCGTTCTTCCGGAAGAATGCTCCGAGCGCCAACATCTCTGGGGCGCTCGTATTGAACGCTGCGATCGGCTCTTGCGTCTTCGGATCGCGCACCAGCTCGATGATCCCAAAGAGTCCAATATTGCGGATTGGGCCAACGCAGGGGTGCTTCGCCTTCATCCGCTCGTGATGCGCACGAAGCGTCTTCCCCATCGTTGCGGCGCGGGTGATCAGGTCGTCCTCCTCGTAGACCTCGATGGTGGCGAGGGCGGTCGCGCAGGCGAGCGGATGGCTGTTGTAGGTCAGCCCACCACCGAACACCTTCTCGGCGAAGTGATCGGCGATCGGTCGTCGCATGCCAAGTGCACCGAGTGCCACATAGGCGCTGGTCAAACCCTTCGCCATGGTGATCATGTCGGGCACGACGCCTGAGTGGTCAATGGCGAACCACTTCCCTGTTCGGCCGAATCCGGCCATCACCTCGTCGGCAATCAGCAGAATGCCGTGGCGGTCGCAGATGTCTCGCAGGCCCTGCATGTAGCCATCGGGCGGAATGAGGATGCCGTTGGTGCCCACAACCGGCTCGACAATAATCGCGGCGACGGTCTGTGGTCCTTCGAAGCGAATGATCTTCTCGGTCTCCGCAAGTACATCAGCAGCGGGGCGTGGCTCTGCAGCACCGAATTCGTGGAAGTCTGGGATGCGGAAGATGCCAGGCATGCCGGGCTCCGCGAACCAACGACGCGGGTCGCCTGTTGCGCTGAGCGCTCCAGAGGTTCCGCCGTGATACGAGCGATAGCGTGCGGCGATCTTGTGCCGACCTGTGTAGAGGCGCGCGATGCGAAAGGCGTTCTCGACCGCTTCGGCGCCGCCGTTGGTGAAGAAGAAGGCGTCGATATCGCCAGGGCAGATCTCGGCGAGCTTCGCGCCGAGTCGGGCGCGTGGCTCCGTTGCCATAAATGGGTTCGCGTAGGCCAGGGTGGCCGCCTGATCTGTGATGGCCTTCAGCACACGCTCATCGCCGTGGCCGATGTTGGTGCACATCAACTGGCTGTTGAAGTCGAGGAACTTCTCCTCTTCGGGGGTCCAGAACCAGGAGCCCTTCGCGCGGGCAATTGGAATAGGGTTCGCTGCAGCCTGCGCAGACCATTCGGTAATGGTGTGACGCTTCGAGAGGGCCACCATCTCTGGCCCGCTCATTGGGGTTCTCTTGGCTGCGCTCATGGTCCCTCCCGCCGGTTAGGCGCAGGCGCGCCCTCTTACCGCTCAGGATACCCCCCTTCTGGTGGTGCGTGGCGCGAGACAATCACGCCGTGGGCTGCGCTCAGGGCGCGGATCAGCGAGAATCTCGCCATGGGAACAACTATTGAAAGCTTGGCCGCACAGAGCGCCCCGGCCACCCTAAAGAACTTCATCAACGGGCACTGGGTCGCCTCCTCTTCGAGCGAGCGGCTGGTGGTGCCAAACCCGGCAACCGAGGCCCCCCTCGCCTACGTGCCCCTCTCCAATGCCGCCGACGTGCAGGCTGCCGTGGACGCGGCCCGCGCCGCAGCCTTCGAGTGGGGGGAGATGCCGCCACCAGAGCGCGCCGGCTACCTCTTCAAGCTGCGCGAGGCGATGCTCGACAACCGCGAGGCGCTCGCCAAGCTCGTCACTACCGAGAACGGGAAGGTGCTGAGCGATGCCACCGGCGAGGTGCGCCGCGGCATTGAGGTCGTTGACTTTGCCTGTGGCGCCCCAACGCTCCTTATGGGCCAGAACCTCGACCAGGTCTCGCGCGGCATCGACTCCGAGATGGTGCGCTTCCCCGTCGGTGTCGTCGCCGGCATCACGCCGTTCAACTTCCCATTCATGGTTCCCATGTGGATGCTGCCACTCGCGATCGCCTGTGGTAACTCCTTCATCTTGAAGCCGTCCGAGCGCACCCCAATCTCGGCGCAGCGCATCATTGAGATCTGCGAAGAGGCCGGTATTCCGGCGGGCGTTGTCGGCTTGGTGCATGGCGCCGTTGAGACGGTCACCAGCCTGATCACGAGCCCAGGTGTTGATGCGATCAGCTTCGTCGGCTCAGAGCGCGTGGCGCGCATCGTCTACGAGACGGCGGCGAAGAGTGGTAAGCGCGTTCAGGCGCTCGGTGGCGCAAAGAACCACATCATCGCCATGCCCGACGCCGTGCTTGACCAGAGCGTGCCGAACATCGCGGAGTCTGCCTTCGGCAATGCGGGGCAGCGCTGCCTTGCAGGCTCGGTGCTCACCCTTGTTGGTGAGGCGCGCGAGCGCATGCTGCCGCGACTCCTTGAACACGCCGACACGATCAAGATGGGATTCGGCCTTGATGCTGGCATCTCGCTCGGCCCCGTGATTCGCGGCGAGGCGCGCGAGCGCATTCACCGACTGGTCGACGAAGGGGTCGCCGCTGGCGCCAAGATGCTGCGTGACGGACGCGGCACCGGCCCCGCAAAGGGCTACTTCGTTGGACCAACGCTGCTTGAGATCGCACCAACGTCACCGCTCGCACGCGAGGAGCTCTTCGGGCCAGTCCTCTCCGTGCTCTACGCCAAGGACCTTGATGAGGCGCTCCGCCTGATGGCCGAGACGAACGAGTACGGCAACGCCGCGAGCATCTACACCGCCTCCGGCTCTGCGGCGCGCGAGTTCAAGCGCAAGGCAACCTCGGGGATGCTCGGCGTAAATGTGGGTGTTGCCGCCCCAATGGCCTTCTTCCCGTTCAGCGGTCGCCGCAAGAGCTTCTTCGGCGACCTGCACGCGACCGGTCGCGATGGGGTGGAGTTCTACACCACGAAGAAGGTCATCACCGCTCGCTGGTTCTAAGCGAGAGCGCCGCTGGCGCTAGAGCAGATCGACGAGCTCTTTCACCGCATCTGCAGAGCGCTGGAAGGCGGCCGACTCATCAGCCGTGAGCGTGATCTCAATGATCTTCTCGATGCCGTTCCCGCCAATCACGACAGGGACCCCTACGTAGAGTCCGTTCACGCCGTATTCGCCCTCCAGGAGCGCGGCACACGGAATCAACCGACGGCGATCGAGCAGGATGCTCTCCACCACTTCAAAGGTAGCCGCCGCTGGTGCGTAGTAGGCCGAGCCGGTCTTCAGTAGCTCAACGATCTCCGCGCCACCGCTGCGGGTGCGCTTGACGATCGCCTCAATGCGATCCGCGGCGAGGAACTCTGGCAGCGGAATGCCGCCAATCGATGAGTAGCGCGGCAGTGGCACCATCGTGTCACCGTGGCCGCCGAGCACGAACGCCCGCACATCCTCAACGCTCACACCAGCCTCAGCGGCAATGAAGGTGCGATAGCGCGCGGAGTCGAGGGTGCCGGCCATGCCGATCACCCGGTGCTTCGGGAAGCCAGAGGCCTTCAGCGCCACGTGGCACATCGCATCGAGCGGATTGGTGACGACGACCAAGATGGCGTCGGGGGAACGCTTCGTTGACTCGGTTACAACGCTGCGAACAATGCCAGCGTTGGTGTTCAGCAGATCGTCGCGGCTCATCCCCGGCTTACGGGCGATGCCGCTGGTGACCACGATCACATCGGAGTTCGCCGTGTCGTCGTAGTTGTTGGTGCCGATGATGTGGGCGTCGTGACCCACGATCGGAGCCGCCTCGGCAAGGTCGAGCCCCTTCCCCTGTGGAAGCCCCTCAACGATGTCAATCAGGACGACATCGGCGAGCCCGGATTCAGCGATGCGCTGTGCAGTTGTGGCGCCAACGTTCCCTGCGCCAATAACGGTGACCTTGCGACGCTGAATCTTTGCCATGAGCCCTCCTCCCTCGGCGGTGTCGCCGAGCACGCTGATCCTACCGCTGGCGCCGCTTCTTGGCGGGGGCGGCAGTTCGCAGGCGCACGATGGCGACGGCCAGGGTGGCCAGTAAGACCGCCCCCATCACGAAGTAGGCGGTTGCAATGCCGCCCACCCGCCAATTCTCTAGTCGAAGGCCCTCGAGGGCGAGGCGGGTCACGCTGTACCAGGCGACGGCGCCGAGGCCGACCATGCCGGGAAGCAGATGCCCCTTGAGCCGCTGCCCGAGCGCGGGGAGGATCAGTGCGCCCGCCAGACCCGATAGCGACTCGTAAAGGAAGAGCGGATGGAACGTTGCTGCGTCGCCGAGCGTTGCGCACGAGACGCTGATCGCACGATGGACGCAGTCAATCGCGAGCCCCCAGGGAAGATCGGTCGGTGTGCCGTAGAGCTCCTGGTTGAACCAGTTCCCCCAGCGCGCAATTGCCTGCATCACCAGGATCGCCGGACCAGCAACGTCGACCCAGCCCCACGGCTCTTGGCGCCAGCGGCGCAAGATCACAACGAGGGCGATCGCTCCCGTGATGAGTCCGCCTGGTGCCCCAAGCCCCTCGTATGGTGGAATGATCGCGGCAATGGGATTTGCCGCATAGAGGCGGTCCCACGCATCGATCACGTGATAGAGGCGGCCTCCGGCAAGTGCCGCAATGGAGATGATGATCAGCCCGTCAAGGATGAGCTTCTCGTTCAACGAGCGACGACGCGCCTCGCGCACCATAAAGAGATAAGCCACCAGCAGGCCCACGGCGTACAGCACGCCGTACCAGCGAATGACGAGTGGTCCGAGCGCGATGAGTACCGGATCAGGCGGCAGCGGGAACATTTAGATGTTGACCCCGATGAGCGATCCAACGGCGTAGGTGATGGCTGCCGCTGCGGCGCCGATGGCGAGCTGGCGTAGCCCTGTATAGATTGCAGACTTGCCGGTCAGCAGGCTCACCGCGGCGCCAACACCGAAGAGCGCGGCCGCCGTCAAGGCGATGCTGATCAAGAGTGCGGTGGAGCCGTTCAGCAGGATGAACGGCAGGAGCGGCACGAATGCACCGATCGCAAAAGCGACAAACGACCCGATGGATGCACCCCAAGGTGATCCAAGCTGCTCTGGGTCAAGGCCGAGCTCTTCACGAACGAGCGTCTCAAGTGCAATCTTCGGATCGGCCATCAGGCGCTTGGCGATTGACTTTGCCTCCTCATCGGGGAAGCCACGCGCCTGATAGATCGCTGCGATCTCGGCCTCCTCCTCTTCGGGCATCGCCTCAAGCTCTGCGCGCTCCAGTTCGATCTGGCGCTCAAGGAGCTCGGTCTGACTGCGCATCGATACGTACTCGCCCGCTCCCATGCTGAACGCGCCGGCAAGGAGGCCGGCGACGCCAGCAAGCACCACGAAGCCACCCTGGCCACTGGCCGTGGTCGCTCCGGCGATACCCATGACCAAGGCGGCATTAGAGACAAGGCCGTCGGAGACGCCGAAGATGGTCGCTCGTAGCGTGCCGCTGTTGCCGGCGCGGTGCCACGGCTCGCGGGCCTTCGTCTCAGCGAGCCCAGCGCGATATGCACCCTCGCTCTTTCCAGCATCAAGTTCGCGCCAGATGTCGGCGTGCTTCGCCTCATCGGCGGCAATATCGGTGACCTCTGCAACGTCGCTGTGGGCGCCGTAGATCTCCTCTTCGTACCCTTCGAGCGCCTTGACCATGTCACTCACGGCACGTGTGCCGAAGAGTCGAGCGAGGAGCGTGATCTGGCGCACGCGCCAACTTGGGCGCTTGCTGGCAGGCACCTGCTCGCCGAGGCTGAGGAGCTTCGCCTCCCAGATGGCGGCGTGGCGGCGCTCACTTGTGGCGATGCGCTCAAAGGCGCCGCGCCGCGCAGGATCCTTCTCGATCTTGGCGAGGGCGTCGTACAAGAAGATTGCGTCGCGCTCTAAGGCGAGGCCAGCGATGCTTGCGGCGCGATCCTTGATCTCCTGCATTGGGGCTCCCCTCTTGCGCATTTGGTGCGCGTCGCCCCCATCGTAGCGCGCTGCGCAGGGCTAGGTCTGAAGCACCACCCACCCCTGATCGTCGACGCTCACCACGTGAACCCCGAGCGGAATCTCGGCTGGTGGATCGAGCGGCTCCCCGCTCTCCAGGTCAAATCGCGAGAGGTGCAGGGGGCAGGTCACGGTGGGCCGATCAACGGTGGCTGGCGAGAGAAAGCCGCGATCCAGCTCGCAATACTCGTGGGTGCAAACGCCGTCGACCGCTAACAGCTTGCCGCCGCGATTCACCACCAGGATGGCCGCGCCACCTGGCCACGCAAGTCGCATCGTGCCGTCAGGAAGTTCTACTGCGGGGAAGAGGCGCTCTGCTGGCATCTGCGCCGGTTAAGAGGCGAGCGCCGCGGGCTGCTTCGCCAGCGCAGCATCGAGCTTCGCAGCAAGCACCTCGCGCAAGCGCTCAGCGTCGGCATCGAGCGGGAGCGCAGCGACAACGGGCTCGAGGAATCCCATCACGATGGTGCGGCGCGCTTCGGCATCGGTCAGCCCGCGCGAGCGGAGGTAGAAGATCTGGGCGGGATCGATTGGCCCAACGGAGCTCCCGTGCGCCGCGCGCTCGCAGTCAGGCTGGTCAATCCAGAGTGATGGGATCGCCACGCTGCGCGCCGTCTTCGAGAGGAGCATGCCGAACTCACCGAGATACGAGTTGGTGCCACGTCCGCTGCGCGGAATCGTCGTGACCCCCTTGATGTAGCCGCGCGCGTTCCCGGCAAACACACCCTTCGCCAACAGGTCGCCGACCGTCTTCTGGCCGGAGTGCAGGCTGTAGGTGGTGAGGTCGTGAATCTGATCGCCGGCGCCGAAGACCACCTCGACCTGGCGCACGCCAGATCCATCGCCCGAAAGCAGGTGATCAATGCGCCCGCGCACCAGCCGTGCGCCAACCTGCGCCACGGTGAGCTGCAGCTGAGCCTTCTCGCCAAAGGTATGGCGACGGACCGTCACATAGGCACGGTCTTCAGGAAGGTCTTGAATTGACGAGAGCGCCAACGACGCGCGGGCGCCGAGCGTGATCTCGCTACTGATCGCTAAGAGTGAGGTGGCGACGCCGGGCACGGCGGCGCTGCCGCTGATCTCTTCCACGATCGAGGCCTGTGCACCATCGCCAAGCTGCACGGCGATGCGGGCAAGAAGCGAGGAGCCAGACTCTGGGGCGACGACGCGAATCACGATCGGCGCGCTCAGGCGACCGGCGTTGAGCGTGATCGAGACGCCGGTGTTCCAGAGTGCGGCGACGAGCGCGGCGGTGCGGTCCTCGCTGGCGCCACCCATCGGTGTGGATGGACTGAGCGGCGTGGCACTCAAGCCCGCGGCGATGGCCTCCGCACCAAGGTAGGCGCCAACACCTGCGCTCGAAATCTCAATCAGTGCAGCGGCGCCCTCTGGCAGCGCAGTGGCGGGTAGGGGGCGAATCTCTTGTGGGAGCGGGGCGGGCGCGGCGCGCTCTACCTCTGCCGCTCTCAGGTCGACGTATCCGGTGAAGAGCAGGTTCGACTCCGTTGGCAGGGCGTGAAACGCGGCGAGTGCCACCGTGCGCTCAGGTAGGCCGGCGCCCCCTGGGCTGAGCGTGGTGATCATGTCGGTTGTCGCCCACTCGAGGGGGAGATCAGCGAGAGCGCGACGGGTCACCCGAGGGCCCCCTCCATCTCGAGTCGAATCAGGCGATTGAACTCAAGGGCGTACTCCATCGGCAACTCTTTGGTGAAGACCTCAAGGAAGCCCTGCACGATCAGATTCGTTGCCTCGTTCTCCGTCATCCCACGGCTCATCAGATAGAAGATCTGATCATCGGAGACGCGCCCGACCGTCGCCTCGTGGCTCATCGAGGTGTCGTCCTCTTGAATATCGATGTACGGATATGTTTCGGAGCGGCTCCCCTCATCCAGGATCAGCGCATCGCAGCGCACGCTGGTGGTGACACCGGTTGCACCAGGCGCCACGCGAACCGTGCCGCGGTAGGTTGCCACGCCGCCGTCCTTGCAGACCGACTTGCCAACAATTCGACTCGTCGTATTGGCCGCGAGGTGTATCGCCTTCGCGCCGGTGTCTTGACGCTGACCCTTTGAGGCGACAGCGACAGAGACGATTTCGGCGTGCGCCTTCTCGCCAAGCAGGTAGATGCCTGGGTACTTCATGGTGAGCTGTGCGCCCGTGTTGGCGTCAATCCACTCAACGGTGGCACCGGCGTGCGCGTGCGCCCGCTTCGTCACCAGGTTGTAGACATCGTTCGACCAGTTCTGAATCGTGGTGTAGCGAACCTTGGCACCCGGAAGTGCAATCACCTCGACGACGGCGACGTGCAGTGAGTCGGTTGCCCAGTTTGGCGCGGTGCAACCCTCGATGTAGTGCAGGCTTGCGCCCTCATCTACAACGATTAGGGTGCGCTCGAACTGCCCGGTGTTCTGTCCGTTGATGCGGAAGTAGGCCTGCAGTGGGAGTGGCACCTCGACGCCCTTTGGCACATAGACGAACGAGCCACCCGACCAGACGGCCGAATTGAGGGCGGCAAACTTGTTGTCCTCTGCTGGAATAACGGTGCCGAAGTACTTCTTGAAGATCTCTGGGTACTCCTTCATCCCCTGGTCGGTACCCATGAAGACGACGCCGAGCTTCTGCAGGTCTTCGCGCACGGAGTGGTAGACGACTTCGGAGTCGTACTGCGCGCCAACGCCCGAAAGGAACTTGCGCTCCGCCTCAGGGATGCCGAGTCGCTCGAAGGTCTTCTTGATCTGGTCGGGGACGTCGTCCCACGACTTCTCTTCTCGCTCAGATGGCTTGCGGTAGTAGACGATCTTCGAGAAGTCGAGCTTCGTGAGGTCGCCACCCCACATCGGCATCGCACGGGCCTCAAAGTGCTTGTAGGCGCGGAGGCGATACTCCAGCATCCAGGCTGGCTCGTCCTTCGTCTCGGAGATCTCCCGAACCGTGGCCTCGGTCAGGCCCGCCTTCGTCTCGCGCAGGTAGGTGATGTCGTCGTGGAAGGCGTACTGCTC
>JAEMRB010000123.1 GCA_016463555.1 Chloroflexota bacterium | reverse complement strand
GCGGCGCAAGGCGCTGGTTAGTCGGCCTGTAGATCGCGTGGGCCGCTGCCATTTCGGCGAGCGAGTGAGAGTGCGACTGCAAGAGAGACGATGAGCCCAGCGAGTACGCCGAGCTCCCAGAGAATCGGCTCAAGGTTGCCTCCATCGCTCAAGATTCGTTCGGCCTGTGCGGTAACGACCAAGACTCGTCGCACTACTGCAACGAGACCGATGATGAGGAAGGGTTCCAGGATGAGCTGGGTTCGCGCCAGCGAGAGCCGCAACGTATAGAGCAGCTCCGCGATGATGAAGACGAGGAGTACGCGATCAAGAATCAGGAGCGCTGCGTCAATGCCGCCCTCTTGGATCCCCTCGGCAACGAGCCCAACGGTATCTGCACCGATCAGGGCGATCGCAATGACCAAGACGCCAGCAAGGGCGATATCGAGGGTGATCTCGAGACCGTGCAGCACACCGCGGGCGCGACCGACGAGGCCGGTGAGGACCGGGCCGAGGACGTGTTCTGTTGGCGACGAGGTTCTAGTGCGCGATTGCCGCTTCATGCCGCCCATTATGGCAGGAGCTATGCGTGGACGAGAACTGGCTCCATCTCGGGGATCCCCGAAGCGAATGGCAGGGTCGCCCATGCATCGTCAAACGCCTGGATGGACCAGGCGCCCGTGCGGCGCGAGAAGCTCAACACGAGGGAGGCATCTTCGGTCTCGATCTCCCAGAGGGTGCGAGGGCCGTCGCTGGCGCTGAAGACGCCGTATTCGCGGCGGAGCGCGAGGACCTGGGTCACCTTGCGGCTGATCCCCTCGAAGGCGACCGCGGTTGGGGCGCCGGTGCGCCAGTGTGCCGTCACGGCTACCGCGACTGGGCTAATCGGTTGCATTGCCATCCTGAACCTCCTCCCCTCATGGGGGTCTGCATTAGAACATCTGTTCGTAGTGTCATAGAACATCCGTTCTGTGTCAAGGGGGGGACCTGTGCGAGAATCGGGCTCCAACGGGGGGCGCCCAGCCCTCCCAGCCACGAGAGAAGGAGCCCAGCTGATGAAGGTGATCTTGACCGCCAATGTGCCCAAGCTCGGCAAGGCCGGGGATCAGAAAGAGGTCGCCGGGGGGTACGCCAAGAACTTCCTCTTCGCTAATGGTCTGGCGATCCCAGCCATCGGCGGGGCCGCATCGCAGGTTGCTGCGGGGATCGCCTCCCGCGCCGCAAAGCAGGACCGCCAGCGCGGTGAGGCCGAAGGCTTCGCACAGCGCATCAGCTCCACCACGCTCACCATGGGCGTCAAGGTCGGCGAGGGTGGCAAGCTCTTCGGCTCCATCACCACAAAAGAGATTGCTGAGGCGCTCGATCGCCGCGGCATCAGCGTTGAGAAGCACCAGGTGATGCTCGACGAGCCGCTGAAGCAGCTCGGCTCCTACAAGGTGCAGATCAAGGTTGCGGCACACCTCGTCGCTGAGTTGACGGTCGTCGTCGAGCCGAAGGGCTGATCACGACCCGTCGCGTTCTGCACGTCGACCTTGACGCGTTCTTCGCGTCGGTTGAGATTCGCGACAATCCGTCGCTCGCTGGCAAGCCCGTTGCCGTTGGCTACGGCGAGGGTTCCCGTGGCGTAATTTGCGCCGCCTCGTATGAGGCGCGCGCGTTCGGTGTTCGCGCAGCAACATCGGTGCACGTTGCACGTGCGCGTTGCCCAGACCTCATTCTCATTCCGCCACGCCACGATCGCTACAGCGATGTCTCGCGCGAAGTGATGGAGGTGCTCGGCAGGTGGAGCCCTATCGTTGAGCAGGTCTCAGTCGACGAGGCGTATCTCGACCTCAATGGCACTGAGCAGCTACACGGTTCGCTCGAAGATGCTGGTCGTGGCATTCGTGCCGCAGTCAAATCAGCCACAGGTTTGACGATTAGCGTTGGTGGAGCAGCGAGCAAACTTGTGGCAAAGATTGCTGCAGGTGCAGAGAAGCCGAACGGCCTGACAATTGTTGCGCCGGGCAGCGAAGCGGCGTGGCTCGCACCGCGAAAGGTTGGCGTGATTCCCGGCATTGGCCCTGTCGCGCAAGGAGTCTTGCGCGAGTTGGAAATTATTACGTGTGGCGATCTTGCCAACGCGCCCGACGATCATCTGCTGCGCCGCTTTGGCGATCGCGGGCCCGACCTAAAACTGCTGGCGCGTGGCATTGACGACACACCAGTTGACGACGGTGGCGAACGAAAGTCACTCGGTCGAGAGATGACCCTCGACGACGACATCGCCGACCCAGAGGCGCTGGAGACGTTACTCCTTGGGCTCGTTGAGTCGGTCTCGTACTCACTGCGCAGCGAAGGCCTGCTGGCGCGCACCGTGACACTCAAGCTAAAAGATGCGGAGTTTCAGTCAATCACCCGCCAGGTGAAACTTGTGCAGCCATCAGATCTTGCGGGGCCAATCTTTGAGGCGGCGCGCGCGCTCCTTGAGAAGACGGCGCGCGGCAGCGCCTATCG
>JAEMRB010000033.1:5539-9802 GCA_016463555.1 Chloroflexota bacterium | reverse complement strand
GACGGCGCGCGTGCCGTGATCCTCGCCGACGCCGTTCTTGAATCCGCACGTGGTGGCGGGATCCCTGTGCGGCCGAAGCTCGAGGCGATCGCCGCGGTGTAGCATCCCCTCCAAGGGAGCAAGGAGGGTTGATGAGCGCACGCACCGCAGATCCACTCGGTCGAGCAACGTCCATGCTCGGTGGCTCCTTTACCGCTGAGCCGCACCCGTGCACCCACGGCACCCCTGTCACCGCAAAGCCATGGGTCGGCGCCCCTGGCACCGTCGGCACCATCGCCGTGATCGGCTCCGGCAAGATCGGCCTGCCGCTCGCCCTGCAGTTCGCCTCCCACGGGTGGCGCGTGCACGCCGTTGATATCAATCAGGCCCTGGTCGACACCATTAACTCAGGCGTTGCACCGTGGGGCGGCGAGCCGAACCTTCCAGAGCTCCTCGCCGAGCACGTTGGCTCTGGCCGACTGCGCGCCACCATCGACGGCCCTGCCGCCGTGCGCGATGCCGACGTTGCACTTGTCGTCGTACCAGTTCTGGTGCGCGACGATGGGAGCATCGCCGACAAGGCGCTCGTTGCCGCCACCGAAACACTGATCGCCGGCGCCCATGACGACCTGCTCGTCATTCTTGAGACAACGGTGCCGATCGGCACCACGCGCGAACTCGTCGCAGAGGTTGCCGCCAAGAGTGGCGCAAAGGTGTTCGGCTGCTTCTCGCCAGAGCGCGTGCTCACCGGCCAAACGTTCCGCAACCTCGCCGCGTATCCGAAGCTCGTTGGCGGCACCGACGCACCAAGCTTGGCGCGCGCCACCGCCTTCTACGAAAGTGTGCTCGACGCGCCGATCGCACAGATGCAGACGCTCGAGGCGGCCGAGATGGCAAAGCTCGCCGAGACAACCTATCGTGACGTGAACATCGCCCTCGCCAACGAGTTCGCTCGCGTCGCCGATCGACATGGCATCGACCTCTCCGAAGTGATCCGTGCCGCTAACTCGCAACCGTACTCACACATTCATGAGCCAGGCATCGGTGTTGGCGGGCACTGCATTCCGGTATATCCGCGCATGATCCTCTCGACCGACGGCGATCTTGAGCTGATCAAGACCGCGCGTGCCGTCAACGACGGGCAGGTAGAGCGCGCCGCCGATGCGATTGCTTCCACGGTTGGTGCACTCACCGGCGCAACCGTCGCTGTGCTCGGGCTTACCTATCGAGAAGGTGTGCGCGAGCTAGCGCATGCGCGCGGACCACTGATGGCCGACGTGCTGCGCGCACGTGGTGCAACCGTGTTCGGTCACGATCCACTTCTATCGGCTGATGATGTTGCGGCGCTGAAGATGACGCCGTGGGACGGCACTACCAATGCGCAGGTCACCGCCGTGGTGGTTGCGACCGCCGACGCTGCCTATCGCACGATGAACTTCGCCACGCTCTTCCCAGGGCTCAAGGTGCTCATCGATGGTCGCAATGCCTGCGCTGGCGCAACGCTGCCAGCTGGTGCCAAGCGCATCGGCTTCGGTCGACCAAATGGAGTCGCCGCACAATGATTGATCCGACGGCGTTCATTGACCCCACGGCAATTGTGGAAGAGGGCGTCACGATTGGCGCGCGCAGCAAGGTCTGGGGCGGCGCGGTAGTGCGACGCGGAGCGAAGATCGGCGCCGACTGCATCATTGGTCGCGGCGCATTCATCGATGCCGACGTGGTGCTTGGTGATCGCTGCAAGGTGCAGAACCTCGCCCTCGTCTATCACGGCGTTACCGCCGGCAACGGCGTCTTCATTGGCCCCAACGCAATCCTCACCAACGACCGCTTCCCGCGCGCCCAAACGCCTGACGGCGGCCTCGCGGCAGCCAGCGACTGGGTGGTGAGCCCGATCAGCGTGGGTGATGGCGCCTCCATTGGCGCTGGCGCCGTGATCGTGGCCGGGATCACCTTGGGCGACTACTGCATGGTCGGGGCGGGCGGGGTGGCCTCACGCAGCGTCCCACCGCGAGCCCTCGTCGTCGGCAGCCCCGCCAAGCGCATTGGCTGGGTCTGCGACTGCGGCACCCGGCTTCCCAACGAGGGGGCCACGCTCAGCTGCGGCGCCTGCGCACGCTCCTACACACTTAATGCGGCGAACGGTGGCCTAACCCGCGCCTAATCGACGAGGGTCTCGCTAACCCCCCTCCGCTATCATTGATGTAACGGGGTATGCGCCCCATCAGTGATGGAGGAACCTTGGACGCACTTCTGCTGACCCTCTTCGTCGCATTCGTCGGGTTCGCCCTCTTCATCGACCTCTTCTGGCTACGCCGTAAGGGCTCGCACGTCGTTCCCCCGAAGGAGGCACTGACCTTCACCGCCATCTGGGTAACCTCAGCGATCATTTTCGGGTTCATTGTTTTGGGCCTTAAGGGCGCCCAAACGGCCACCGAGTTCTTCACTGGCTACCTGATTGAATATTCCCTCTCAATAGACAATGTGTTTGTTTTTACAATGATCTTTGTAGCCCTCAAGACACCAAAACGACTCCAGCAGAAGGCGCTCATCTTCGGGATCATCATGTCGCTCATCATGCGCTTCGGCATGATCCTCATCGGCTCCGCGCTTGTTGAGCGCTTCGAGGTGGTGCTCTACGGGTTTGGGGTCTTCCTACTCTTTACCGGAATCCAGATGCTCCGCAGCGGTGGACACGGGGTAGGTGACGGTGAGCCTGGGGCGATTCGTTTCGCGCGTCGCTTTGTGCATGTCAGCACTGATTTTGATTCAGATCAGTTCAGGGTTCGCCATGGCAGCAAGCTGATGTGGACGCCACTCTTCTTGGCAATCGTCGTCATCGGCATCATTGACCTGATCTTTGCCGTAGACTCAATTCCCGCAATCTTTGGCATTACGAAAGATCCGTTTGTGGTATTCACCTCAAATGCGTTTGCCATTCTTGGATTGCGCTCGCTCTATTTCCTGCTCGCCGATGCCAAGGATCGATTCCACTACCTATCGCCTGGCCTTGCGTTTGTCCTGATTTTTATTGGCGCCAAGATGGCATTGCCGATCGTGCATGCCATCATCCCTGAGGTTGATGTGCACATTGATCCAGCCGTAAGCTTGGGGGTTGTTGTGCTTATTCTCGGTGGTTCCGTCGTGCTTTCACTCCTCCGGCCCGTCGCTTCCGCAAAAGGGAAGCGCTAACTCCAAGACCCTTCCCATGGGCGCACAAACGCCGCTGGTAGGAGGACCAGCGGCGGCGTCTTGCGAGCTCTTGGTGCGTTCATTACCTAACGATGAGAACTGACCTGACTGCGGTCTACTTCCATCCCGGAGCGAGCTTTACCGTTCGTCCCATACAGGGTCCTTCCGATTTCCCGAGGTCAATTGCCTCGTTCTTCCTCGTGGTGCGCCTCGAGCATTAGCGCTCTCTTTGTTGAAGATGGGAATAAGCCAAACTATCCCCATGAACCGTGCTCACCACCCCCGGCCCCTGATGCGCGCCCTGCCCCTTCTCGCGCTGATCCTTGGAGCTTCGGCCCTTGGGGCCGCCCTTCCAGGGGGCGGGGTCGTGGCAGCGGGGGTTGCCCCACAAACGGTTGAGGTGCCCCCAATCACCGCCTGCTCCGAGATCAACACGCGCAAGATCATCATCACGCGCACGTCGATCGGCATCCAAGGAGCGGTCACCACAAAGGGCTGGCGCACAAGCCAGTGGGCCACTGCCGTCCTAGACCCCATGTACCGCATCTCGTCGAGCTACAAGCCAACTAGCCTTGTGGCAGTTACTTGGCTCGGGGTAATAAACCGCAAAGGCGGATACCTGCTCAAGCGTGAGGCAGCCGATGCGCTCAGCGCCATGTTCATTGAGGCCAAGGTGAGCAAGATCTCGCTGAAAATTCTCTCTGCCTATCGCTCGTATGCGGCGCAGGTTCAAATCTTCGCAAAGTGGGTGGCCAAGTCTGGGTTGCAGCAGGCGCGCAAATACAGTGCCGTTCCTGGGCACTCAGAGCATCAGCTCGGCACGACCGTGGATCTTGGGAGCCTGACTGGTGTTGCGTGGAGTAATCCAAAATACCCAACATCGGCAACCGCACTGTGGCTTAATGCGAACGCCTACAGATTTGGATTTGTCCGCTCGTATCCAGCAGGCTCGGCAAACGTCGCCTTGAGTTGCTACGGGGCTGAAGCGTGGCACTGGCGCTTTGTTGGTAAGGATCTCGCCTACGAGATCGTTTGCAGCGCACAGGTTCCGCGCATCTTCTTGTGGAACCGCCAGAACGGCGGAGAGCGGGTGAT
>JAEMRB010000033.1:0-5439 GCA_016463555.1 Chloroflexota bacterium | reverse complement strand
GCTCCAAGTAGTACTGGCGTTGTTGCCATCGGGAAGAGCGTGCGCACCACGGCGACCGGCGTATGGATGGCGATCGGTAGGAGTAGACCGCGGCCAATCGCGCGCGCACCTCCACCACGAACCACAACGCGAAGCACGATCGCCGTAAGGAGCGCATGGAGCCCAAGCATCAGCGCCCCCTGCACGATCAGCAGCGCAGCATTGAGGAGGCTCTGGCTGGCAAGGAACACCGCAACTGCATTCACCTTCTCCATCACTTCGGCGTCCAGCCCAACGAAGATGCTTCCGTCTCTCACGCCGCCAAGAATGATGACCGCAGAGAGCGTGGGGATCAGTGAGCTTGTCAACAGGTCAATGGCGCCGTGCCCGAACCCAAACGCTGCGCTCGGTCGCACGTCGCGCACACGCCGCGCGGCGGTAGAGAGAATGATTGCGCGGCTCGCCTCTTGCAGCGGCGCACTGGTGAACGCGGCGATGAGTGGGCCGAAGAGGAAGAGGGCCACGACCTGTGCGGTCTGGCTCAACACGAACGAGACGCCACCGAGCGCCCAGCCGTTCAGTGAACGCGCCCAGGTGGCGGCAGCAACTGCGCTGCCAACGATCAGTGCGCCGATGCCGACGAGGGCAAAGGTGAAGGCGAAAGAGGCTGCAGCGAGCGCCTCGGGAGATGGGAGGTCGACGGTGATCACCGGCGGCGCTTCGTGCGTGGCGACCTCGGTTCACGACTCCAGACGCGATAGGCAACGAAGACGGTGCCGGCCACACTGAGCGTCAAGCCAATCAGCAGCGTGAGGATCGCCGCTGCGCTCAACCCAAGGTAGCCGAGCAGTGCCGTTGCGACGCCGACAAGAATCCAGATGCCGCCGATAAAGCGGTGCGACGCATCCCACGCCGCCTCGCTCTCGATGGTCCAGGGGAGACGTACGCCGATGGTGTAGTTCTGGCGGATGTTTGGCATGGCGTAACCGAAGATCGCGAAGAGGGCGCCAGCGACGACAGGCACCGCATGATCAAGTCGAGCCGCCTCGCCAAATCCTGAGTTGATGATTGCTGATTGTGTAACGGCAACCAGTAGCGAGAGGGCGACGACGACGAGCCCGAGCGCATCGCCGCTGCGCGCAAGATTGGCGCGCTTCGGGTCATAACGGAGCGCGAGCCAGAGCAGCCCGCTCACAAGTGCCGTGGTCACCGGAATGATGAGAAGCGCCTCTCGGCCGGCGAAACCGTCGGCGACACCGTTGATGTTCCAGTGGATCGCCAAGACGGCGTCGGCTGGGAGCGTCATGAAGGCTGCCAGCGTGAAGAATGCGGTTGCCGCCAAGGCGACGGCGCTGACCGCTCGTACGAGCGGATTGAGCTCCATCGGTGCCTAGAGCCCCTTCACTTCGGTGACAACCTGGGAGAGGACGCTCTTGGCATCGCCGAAGAGCATCGAGGTCTTGTCGAGGTAGAAGAGCTCGTTCTCAATCCCCGCGAAGCCGGTCGCCATGCCGCGCTTCACCACAATGACCTGCTCGGCATCCTGCACGTTAAGGATCGGCATGCCGTAGATCGGCGAGCCTGGATCGCTCTTCGCTGCAGGATTCGTCACGTCGTTTGCGCCGAGCACCAGAGCAACGTCGCAGGCGTGGAACTCTTCGTTGATCTCATCAAGGTCGAAGAGGTGGTCGTACGGCACGTTCGCCTCGGCGAGAAGCACGTTCATGTGGCCCGGCATGCGCCCGGCGACTGGGTGGATGGCGAAGCGCACACGACCGCCGCGCTTCTCAATCAGCTCGGCGAGCTCTCGTACAGCGTGCTGGGCTTGCGCCACCGCCATACCGTAGCCGGGGACGATGATGACGTTGCGCGCGTAGCCGATGCGCATTGCGGCATCTTCTGGGGTAACGCTGCGCGTTGTGAGGCCCTCAGCACTCTTCGCAGAGGCTGCCGCCTTCTCGCCACCAAACGCGCCGAAGAGCACGTTCGCGAATGAGCGGTTCATTGCCTTTGACATAAGGATCGAGAGAATGAATCCGCTGGCGCCGTCGAGGGCACCAGCCACGATCAAGATGTTGTTGCCGATCGCGAAGCCGGTGGCACTCGCCGCTAGGCCCGCATACGAGTTCAGGAGCGAGACAACGACGGGCATGTCGGCGCCGCCGATTGGCAGCACGAGGGTGACGCCGATCACGAGGGCGAGCACCGTCATCACGGCGAACATGATCAGCCCAGCCTCCGTTGAGCCACCCGACTGAGTGAGGACGAGTGTCACGTAGAGCCCAACCGCGCCAAAGAAGACGGCGGCATTGATCAGTTTCTGCCCAGGGAAGGTGATCGGCCGGCCGGGGATGAAGCCCTGTAGCTTGCCGAACGCCATGAAGGAACCCGTGATGGTGAGGGCGCCGAAGAGCGTCTCGAAGCCGATCGCCGTCATCTTGACGACGCCAGGACCACCTGCGCTGTCGCGCGTATAGATGAACTCCGCGATGCCGACGAGTGTCACCGCGAGAGCGCCGAACATGTGGCTGATGGCAATGCGCTGCGGCATGGCGGTCATCGGTACCAGGAGGCCCATCGGCAAGCCGATGGCGCTACCAACAACAAGGCCGATGATGATGAACTCGTAGCTCACGATCTCGTGGTTCAACAGGGTGCCGATGATGGCGAGCAGCATGCCGAATGCGGCGAGCTGCATGCCGCGGCGTGCGGTGTCAGGCTTCGTCAGGCCGCGGAGGCCGAGGATGAACGCAGCAGAGGCGCCGATGTAGGCGACCTGCACGAAGAGTGCGCCGATCTGCTGGTCGATCACTTCGGCCCCTCAGTCTTCTTGAACATCTTCAGCATGCGGTCGGTGATGACGAATCCGCCGACCACGTTGATCGTTGCGGCGGCAACCGCAACCGCACCCATGATGTTGATGAAGAGTGGTCGCTCAGCGCCAGCGATCACGATGCTGGCAACGAGGCTGATCGCCGAGATCGCATTTGTGGCCGCCATGAGCGGCGTGTGCAGGAGTGGTGGCACCTTGGTGATGATCTGGAAGCCGATGAACGCGGCGAGGAGGAAGACGTAGACCTCCACAATCTGCGCATCGATCAGCGTCGTTGACACTGCTGCGGTCGGGGCTCCTCCGGACGTCGCCGCGATAATGGCGGCGGCGGCACCAAGTGCGGTCAACAGCGCGGTCATGATGCCTTCACCGGCACGGCGCCGTTATGCACCACAAGCATCGGCCCGGTGATCTCGTCAGCGGCGTTCACGGTCAGCGCGCCATTTTCGCCGCTCAGGTGCGTCAGGAGTGTGCGCACATTGGTGGAGAACATCTGGCTGGCGTGGAGTGGAACCGACGCGGCGATATTGGCGACGCCGATCAGCTGCACGCCGTGGCGCACCACCGTCTCGCCCGGAACGGACCCTTCAACGTTGCCGCCCGATTCGGCGGCGAGGTCGAGCACAACGGATCCTGGTCGCATGCTGGCAAGCATCGCATCAGTCACGAGAATCGGTGCCTTGCGCCCAGGGATCAGCGCGGTCGTCAGCACCAGGTCCTGGCTCTTGATGTGGTCGGCGATGATCGCGGCGTTCTGGGCCGCCTCGTCCTCGGTCTGTGCGCGGGCGTAGCCGCCCGTCCCCTCAGCCTTCGCTGCAGGCTCGACGAACTGTGCGCCGAGCGAGCGCACCTGCTCACCGGCGGCTGATCGAACGTCGAAGGCGCTCACCACCGCACCGAGTCGGCGCGCCGTGGCAATGGCCTGGAGGCCAGCAACGCCAGCGCCAAGCACAAAGGCTTTCGCTGGGGCGATGCTTCCAGCTGCCGTGGTCAACATCGGCAGGAACTTGTCGAGTGCGCTCGCGCCAACCAGCACCGCCTTATAGCCAGCGACGCCGCTCTGTGAGGAGAGCACGTCCATCGACTGCGCGCGGCTGATGCGCGGCACCAGCTCGAGTGCAAGGGCGTTAAGGCCGCGCTCCTTAAGCGCTGGCAGAAGGTCGTCGTTGGAGCCAGGGGTCAAGAGGGCGACGAGGGTGGAGCCCTTCGGCAGTAGTGCCACCTCGGCGCTGCTCGGCTTGCGCACCTTCACGATGATCTCGGGGTTACCACCACAGAGGGCGGCGGCGTCAGCGGCGAGCGTGGCTCCCGCCTTCTCGTAGGCGGCGTCAAGGAAGCCAGCGGCCTCGCCGGCGCCTCGCTGCACAACGATCTGGTGGCCAGCCGCCACCAGCTTGGTAACGGCATCGGGTACGAGGGCAACGCGTCGCTCGCCTGAGACTGTTTCGCGCAAGACGCCGATTCGCATGACTCCTCCTTTCGCTCTTCGGTAGTTTAGGCGGGAACGTAGGTGCGGTAGTTCGGGCTCCACATCGCCCCGTCAACAAGGTCAGCGGCACGCGCCCCGTCGGCCGCCGAGGCCCAGCCCGCCGCTGCGCCCGCCTCAATCACCGCAATGGCGATGGCGCGACTAATGGAGCGGAGGTCGGCAAGTGGTGGATAGAGCGCGCCGCCTGCAGGGGCACTCTGCGCCGTCAGCGCGGCGAGTCTCTTCGCCGCAACAGCGAAGGCTTCATCTGGGATCGACTTCAGTCGACCGGCGATCGCCGCGAGGCCAACGCCTGGAAAGATGTAGACATTGTTCGCCTGGCTAATCGTCCTCAATGTGCCACCGACCATTACTGGATCAAATGGTGAGCCTGTTGCAACAACGGCGCGACCGTCGCTCCAGGCGAAGATGTCGCTCGGCGTTGCCTCGGCACACGAGGTTGGATTTGAGAGCGGCCAGATCAGCGGGGCTGCAGCACTCGCCGCCATCGCACGAATCACCGACTCTGTGAACGCACCGGCTTGACCGCTCGTACCGATCAAGATCGTTGGCTTCACCTGTTGAATCACCTCAGCGAGATCGGCACCCAACAGGTCAGCGATGCCGAGAGCTGAAACGGCGGCACTTGAGAGTGCGAGCTCGCTCTTGCCGTCACCCAGCTCAGCGCGCCCTTCGTGTACGACGCCCTTTGAGTCGAGGGCGATGATCGCGGTATTGAGTGCCGCTCCTTGCAGTCCGGCGGCAGCCAGCGTGTGACGCAAGAGTCGCGCAATGCCGAGTGTTGCAGCGCCGGCACCGTAGAAGAGAATTCGTTGCTCTTCAATTTTTCCCGTACCAGTTCCACCGCCTGCAACGATTGCCGCGATGATGCCAGCGAGCGCAACGGCGCCGGTACCTTGAATGTCGTCGTTGAATGAGGGGACGGTGTTGCGATAGCGCTCAAGAATGCGAATCGCGTTCTGCTGCTTGAAGTCTTCCCATTGAATGACGCAGCCAGGGAATGCCGCCTGGACACCGTGGACGAAACTCTCGACGAATGCGTCGTACTCGGCGCCGCGCAGTCGCGGCGTTCGGCGGCCAAGGTAATTCGGATCAGCGATCAGTTCGCTGTTATCGGTGCCAACGTCGAGCGAGACTG
>JAEMRB010000122.1 GCA_016463555.1 Chloroflexota bacterium | reverse complement strand
CGATCTACGGCAAGCTCTCCGACATGTACGGCCGCAAGCCGCTCCTCCTTATCGGAGTTGGCCTCTTCCTCATCGGATCTGTGCTCTCTGGCCTCTCGCAGAACATTGAGCAGCTGATCATCTTCCGTGGCATCCAGGGACTCGGCGCCGGTGCGCTCTTCCCTATTGCACTGGCAACCATTGGTGACCTCTACTCACCGAAGGAGCGTGGTCGCTACCAGGGGCTCTTCGGCGCAGTCTTCGGACTGGCAAGCCTCATTGGCCCAGCGCTCGGTGGCTGGCTCACCGACACCTTCAGCTGGCACCTGATCTTCTACGTCAACCTGCCAATCGGCCTGATCAGCATTGCAATCATTTTGATTGAGCTGCCAACGATCAAGGGGCGTGCGAACCAGAAGATCGACTTCTTGGGCGCCCTCGTCTTTGCCGCCGGAATTATCCCTGTACTTATCGGCCTCACCAACGTACAGACCAACGCATTTGCGACCCCAGAGGTTGCGGGGCTCATCTCACTCGGACTCGCACTCCTTGGCCTCTTCCTCTTCATTGAGACAAGGGTCGAAGAGCCGATCATTCCGCTCGAGCTCTTCCGTAACCGCACATTTGCCGCCGCTGCTGCGGCCTCGTTCTTCGCCTCGATCGGATTCTTTACCTCGATCATCTTCTTGCCGCGCTACTTCCAGACAGTGCTCGGCGAGACGGCGACAAGCTCTGGCTACGCCACACTTCCACTTCTGCTGGGCGTGATCATCAGCTCGGTTGTTGCTGGGCTGCTGGTTGCACGAAGCGGTCGCTATAAGACGCTGATCCTTGGAGCCATCTTGCTGATCGCCGCAGCTTCACTGCTGCTGACGAACATCAAGGCGGATACCGATCCATGGCTGCTGCGCCTCTGGATGTTCCTCGCCGGTCTCGGCATTGGGCCAACCCTGTCGGTCTTCACGATCGTGGTGCAGAACGCCGTGCCGTTCAAGTTCCTCGGCGCAGCAACGTCGAACCTCACCTTCTTCCGCCAGGTTGGCGGGTCGGTCGGCTTGGCGCTCGTTGGCTCCTACTTCGGTGGGCAGCTCGCGACCACCATCCCTACGGAGTTGGCAAAGGCGGCCCCCGCGGGAACATTCACGCCATTCTTCGCAGCAATCGGTGGCAACCTCGATCAGCTCACCAATGTTGGTGGGCAGTTCGACCAGGCACTGATCGGCCTGATCCCTGTGCAGTACCTAGACGCCTTCTTCAACGCGATCAAGGTGGGCGTCGCCGATGCGATCGGCTCGATCTTCTGGCTCTCCGTGGTGGCCAGCCTCGTGGCGTTCGTCGCCGCAACGCTGATCGAGGAGATCCCGCTCCGTGGCGGAGCGAAGGGCGCACCAGCCGAACTGTAAGTGGCTCCGGGCGTGCCCCTCCGGGGGTGCGCCCGGATCGCACCCGTCGGCGTAGCTCCACCCCTATGATTGGCGCATGAGCGCCTGGTTTACCGTTGCGGTCTCCCCGAAGGTCGGCAGCCTAGCCGCCGTTACCTCCGCGCTCGCTTCGGCCGGCATCCCTGTCGACGGGATCATGGGCGCCCCAGAGTCAGACGGCTCACTTCATCTCGGCGTTCCCGACGCGCAGCTACCCGCTGCGATCGCGGCGCTCACCGCGCTCGGCCTTCACCCCGTCACAGAAGAGTCAGACCCCACCGGTGAGGCGGGTGCCCCACTCGACGCGGGAATCATCGGCGCGATCTTGCGCGGGCCTCACTCCTAACACCTAGGAGAACCATGGCTGCACCCACCCTTCGCATCGCCACCTGGAACGTCAACGGCCTCCGCGCCCGCGCTGAGCGGGTCGCCGCCTGGCTCGATTCAGCGCAGCCAGACGTCGTGCTGCTGCAGGAGACGAAGTGCGACCCCTCCCAGATTCCAGAGGGGCTCTTCTCGACGCGATCGTATGAGGTGGCTGCCCTCGGCGCCGGTGGACGCAACGGGGTCTTGATCGCATCGCGGCACGGCCTCACCGATGTGCAGGAGAGCATCGCGACCTACGCGCCGCAGGGGGGCGACGCCACACTCCCCGACCTGCTGAGTGAACCGCGGCTGTTAAGCGCCATTTGTGGCGGCCTTCGCGTTGCGTCGGTCTACGCGCCGAATGGACGCGAGGTGGACGCGCCACACTTCCACGCCAAGCTGCACTGGTACGGCGCCCTGCGCGCCTGGTCGGCAGCGCGCATCGCCGAGCCTGCGCCGCTACTCCTAGGCGGTGATTTCAATGTGGCCCCGACCGATGCCGATGTGTGGGACCCAGCCGCACTGGTTGGCGCGACGCATGTCACCCCGCGGGAGCGCGATGCCTGGAACGCCCTCGTTGACCTCGGTCTGATCGACGCCGCACAAGCCGTCGCCCCAGATGGGGAACGCGCACCATTCACCTGGTGGGATTACCGCGGCGGCGCCTTTCATCGCGGCTGGGGGATGCGCATCGATCACCTGCTCGTTGAGCCACGCGCTGGTGCAA
>JAEMRB010000121.1 GCA_016463555.1 Chloroflexota bacterium | reverse complement strand
ACCAGATCCACACCGCAACGGGGATCACGCGCTGGTTCCTCGCGGAGTTCGAGCGCCTGATCGCCATTGAGCACCGCGTGCGCGCCGCGGGCCAGACGCTGATCGGCCCAGACCCTGCATCGGTCTCGCTGCTCGCCACGGCGAAGCGTTCTGCGATTGGCGATCGCGACCTTGCGCTGATGAGCGGCGTGTCGGAGCCGCGCATCGCCCAGCGCCGCTCGCAACTCGGCCTAACGCCCGGGTACGCGATGGTCGATACCTGCGCTGCAGAATTCGCCGCCGCCACGCCTTATTTCTACTCAACCTACGCCGCAGCTGGCTCACCGCCAGAGGCGCCGCCGGTACCGCGAAAGGCGGCGATGGTGATCGGCTCAGGACCAGTGCGCATTGGGCAGGGGATTGAGTTTGACTACTGCGCCGTGCGCGCCGCGGAGCGGCTGACGGAGCGGGGTTGGTCGGCGGTGATGGTGAACAGCAATCCCGAGACGGTCTCGACTGACTTTGACGCGTCAACGCGCCTCTACTTTGAGCCGCTCGACGCCGAGTCCATCATGGAGATCGTTCGCGCCGAATCGCCCGAGGGGGAGACGACGCTCCCGGCCTTCGTGCAGTTCGGCGGGCAGACGCCGCTCAATCTCGCGGCACCACTCGCCGCAGCGGGCGTGCCACTCCTCGGCGCCTCGCTTGAGGCCATCGACGAGACCGAGGATCGCGTGCGCTTCGCTGCGCTCCTCGATCGTCTCGGAATCTTGCAGCCCGAGGGCGGCCTGGCACGCAGTCGCCAAGAGGCGATCAACCTGGTGGAGCGCATCGGCTATCCGGTGATCGTGCGCCCTTCGTACGTGATCGGTGGCCTCGCGATCGACTTCGCCTATTCGCTCCCAGATCTAGAGCGCCAGCTCGACCGCATCGGCGAGATCGGCGGCGGTCGCCCGTTGCGCATCGATCGCTTCCTTGAGGGGATCGAGATCGACATCGACGCGGTCACCGACGGCGAGACGGTGCTCATCCCTGGCCTCTTGGAGCACGTTGAACTTGCCGGCGTGCACTCGGGTGACTCCATCGCCGTCTATCCGCCGCAGCGAATCTCGGTGGCGAAGCAAGAGGAGCTGGCGGAAATCTTCATGCGCCTCGTGCGCGAGATCGGCGTGTGCGGCCTCGTCAACGCGCAGTTCATCGTGCGCGACGAGGGGATCTACCTGATTGAGGTGAACCCGCGCGCGAGTCGAACCGTGCCGTTCATGAGCAAGGTGACGGGGATCCCGATGGTGCCGCTCGCCGTTGACATCGCGCTCGGCGACACGTTGGCGTCGAAGGGGTACGTGTCAGGGATCGCCTCTGCGCCGAAGGGTGTGGCGGTGAAGGCACCAGCGTTCAGCACCGCGAAGCTGCGCGGCGTCGATCCAACGCTCGGGCCCTTCATGCAGTCGACGGGTGAGGTGATCGGCCTCGGCCTGACTGCAGAGGAGGCGCTCGGCAAGGCGCTGATCGCAGCGAACCTGCTGCCGCCGCCGCCACGCGATCCTCAGCGCATCGCTCTCTTGAGCATCGCCGACCGCGACAAGCACCTGCTGGCGCGCCTCGCCACGCCACTCCTCGCCGCAGGCTACGAGCTGGTCGCCACGCCTGGCACGCGCACCGCCCTCGCAGGGCTCGGCATCACTGCCGGCACGGCGCACCCGCTCGGCGACCAGGGGCGCGATGGGGCGCCTGGGATTGCCGACCTGATTCGCTCTGGCGCCGTCGCCCTTGTCGTGAATACGCCGTCGATGGCGACGGGTGCGCTGCGCGACGCGCTCGAGATCCGCCTCGCCGCCGTTGAGTACGGGGTGCTCTGCCTCACCGCCATGGAGACCGCCGTGGCGTCGGCAGAGGCGCTCTCGGTGCGGGCAAGCATGTCGGGCGTATCGCTGAACCCGATCGGCGTGCACGGGCTACGATAGGCAGGTGGAACTGACCTACGCCCCTGGCGCCTGCAACATTGGACCCGATGAGATCGCGCGCCGCCGCAAGGCTGCCGTTGGGGGCCTCGTCGCCAGCATCGGCCTTGCCGTCGCGCTGGTCGCGTTCGGTTCGGCCCCCGGTGACTCGGCGCGCCTCCTCGTTGCACTGCCGCTCACTGGCGCAGCAATCGGCTGGATCCAGGCACAGCGACGCTTCTGCATGGCGTATGGCCTGGCGGGCACCTTTAACCTCGGCAAGATTGGCGAGATGAGCCGCGTGAGCGACCAGGTCGCACTTGCCGCCGATCGCCGAACCGCACTGGTCATCGCAGCGCAGGGCCTCGCGCTCGGCGTTGGTGGCGCACTCCTCTTCTTGGTTCTTCCAATCGCCATCCAGAACTAGGATGACGACGCGCACGGCGACGCCGCCGTTGCCGATTCGCGAACATCGGCTCGCCAACGGCTTGCGCCTCTTCCTGATCGTTGATCGCACCGCGCCGATCGCCGCCGTCAACATCTGGTATCACGTCGGCTCGAAAGATGAACGTGCCGGGCGCACCGG
>JAEMRB010000120.1 GCA_016463555.1 Chloroflexota bacterium | reverse complement strand
AGCATCGAGTAGGTCACGGCGATGTTCAGCGACCCCTCGACTACCTCGACGCCTTCGTACGCGTCGAAGAGACGGTCGCCGATACGCTCTGCGTGGTACAGGACGTACGGCAGGATGGGGCGCCCGTCGTTGCGACGATACGGGTAGGCGGCGCCCGAGTAGCTCCCGCCCAGGTACACCTGCGACAGGTCCTCGCCCATCTTCCCGCCGTCGATGTAGGCGCGGACCTCGTAGATCGGGTTCTCAGGGTTTGAGACGTCGAGGACGTCCCACGTCCACCGAGTCTCTCCCTTCTCGTCCAGGCGCTCCCGCAGCTCATGCACCGACACCGGGTAGTCGGGACGGTCGGCGAACGACCGCGCGATGGTCATGTCGGGCGCGACAGGACGGAACGTCAGGCGACCATCGGCGCTGACGTGCACCCGCTGCCAATACTCACGGCATCCGACGACCAGCTGCTGGAATCGGTTCATCGTGGCCCACAGACCCGACCGAGAGATCGTCTCCGCGAGGAACACGGCGTTGTTGATCGTCGGATGCGTCACGTCCGGAGGCATGACGTACAGGGCGCTAAGCGAGCGCGCGATCTGTCGGAAGATGTTGCTCGACATGTCCGGGTAGCCCCACGCCGCCTTACGCACCGTGCCGAGATGGATCTGCAGGCGGTTGTGGAGGTCCTCTTCCCACGTGCCCTCGAGCAAGCGACGACGAAGGCGGGTGTGCTCGATGCGACGGACCTCGTAGGCGTCCGATGAGATGACGGGAACGTTCATCCGATCCTCACTGCGTGGGGGACGTATAGCCGTCGCGTGACCAGCTCGATGGCACCATAACGCAGGCTATCGATGCCGTGCTTATGCTCGTCGTCCGAGCCGTCCCACATCTTCAGGTCCTCAATCAGCTGCTTGCACCGCGGATGAACGATGAGATCGTGTCGCAGCATGGCGGAGTTCAGAATGCGGACGCCCTCGTAGATCGAGCCGGCGGGTTTCCATGCCGTGTGCACCCGGAAGCCGAGGGCGCCGATGGGCAAGCGGAGCTCGCGCTCAAACCCCTGCATGAGCAAGGCGTTCGACTTCTTCCCGCCCCAGCGCCTGCCGCCGTGCTTACGGTCGCCCGTCCACCTGTCGACGGACTCCACACGCATGTTGTTCCGCCTGAGCATCGCGAGGATGTCTCGCGCGTCCTGCTCAGGCGTCGTCGCCCCGTTGCTTATGCTCTGGTCTAGGATCCAAAACCGCGGGTTGCCCTCGACGCCGCCAGCGCGCGACACGACGCAGAGGGTCGCGACCTGGCTCCCGCCCTCGGACCCGTGGTCGATTCCGATCCCGACCTGGCACTCCCCCTCGGGCAGGATGTCCGACACGTGCGCGATGGGATCGAACCCGGAGAAGATGCGGCCCTCGGAGAACCCGGCATCCCAGTCTCCGTGGATGCGCTGGCGCCGTTCCATCGGGAGGATCTGCGCCTCGAGACGGTCGATGTCCTCCTGCGTCAGGAGCGGGCGCCCGCCGATGGGCGTCGTATTCTCGACGGTCAAGGGAAAGTGCAGGTCTTGGACGACGCGCTTCTCGACCAGGTCGCGAAGCCAGCCGAGGGGCGCGCCGATGGGCGTGAGCGTGACCGCGATGCGCCCGCGGTTTCGCATGACGCGCGGCACAAGCTCGGACCACACGGCCTGCGGCGGGGGCTCGTCGATCATGACGTAGTCTATTGTTGAACCAGCGAGAGCTAATGCCCCCTGGTTTACCGTTCGAATACGGAGGACACTACCATTCAAAAACCGAACCACGGGTGTCTTCCCTTTCAGGCCCCGCCCTGGGGTGTACGTAGTCTCTGGGTCGATAGCGTCCTTAGGGAGGAGGTTCCAGAGCTTCTGCTGAATGCTCAGGCTCTGCTCCCACGACACGACGACGACCCACGCCTCGATAGGGGCGGCGCGGACGAGCGTATAAGGGTGGCTCCCGAGGCATCGGTAGATGCAGTCGACCAGCCCCATCGTCGTCTTCCCGAGCTGGTTCCCAGACCGCGCCAGCTTGATGGGCGCGGAGCTCGACAGGAACGCCAGCTGGGGCGGCGTCGGGTTGAAGTAGGCAAGGGGGTCCGCGACTGCCCTGCGCTGCAAGGTGTCCGCCGCACGCGCGAGGGCCGATAGGCTCATGCGTCGTCAGTCCCGGTCTTGACCAGGCGCAGGGGCGACCCGCCACGCCGGATGGCGACGGCTTCCTCGATGCGCTCGAGGTGTTGCGGCGGCAGCTGCGCGACGGCCTGCACGATGATGCCCAGCAGCTGCTCGTCGCTCATGCTCTCGTCGGGTCGGTTGGCCTTCTCGATCGCCGCGTCGAGATCCGCGCGCGTCTGCAGCGCCCGAAGCTTCAGCGCCGACACGGCTTGCCAGCTTCCCGACTCCGTGGCGCGCTCCGCGCACTCCTCGAGCTGCGTCACGCTTGCCCGCAGGTAGTCCACAAGAGGCAAGGTTGCCGCCTGTTGCGGGTCAAGCGCGGGCTTCTTC
>JAEMRB010000119.1 GCA_016463555.1 Chloroflexota bacterium | reverse complement strand
CCGAGCAGTCGAAGCTGCTGCGTGGCATTGCCGAAGAGTTCACCCGCACCCAGCCGTTCGCGGGCCTCACCATTGGCACCGGCATTCACCTCGAAGCAAAGACGGTCGCCCTGCTGCTCACCCTGCAGGCAGGCGGCGCGAAGCTCGTCTCCACCGGCAACCTCAACACCACGCAGGCCGACGCCGTGGAGCGACTGCGCGCGCATGGCGCCACCGTCATTGGCGAAGCGACCAAAGATGCTGCCGTGCACGCCACGTATCTTGCGCAGGTCGTGGCCGCCAAGCCCGACCTGATTCTCGACAACGGCGGCGACCTGTACATGCACTACCTGCAGAACCCGTACCCAACGCTGCGCGGCGGCACGGAAGAGACAACCTCGGGACGCATGCGCCTCGAGCCACTGCGCGACAAGCTCAAGATGCCGATCCTGGTCATTAACGACAGCCCCATCAAGCAGTTCGCCGAGAACGAACACGGGGTGGGGCAGAGCGCCCTGGAGTCGTACCTGCGCATCACCAACAAAACGATCAACGGCGAGCGCGTCACGGTGTTTGGGTACGGCTCGGTGGGCCGCGGCGTGGCGGCGAACTTCCGCGGCGGCTACGCCAAGGTCGCCGTGGTGGAGCGCGACCCAGTGCTCAAGCTGCGCGCACACCTCGATGGATTCGAGACCCCATCGCGCGACGAGGCCCTCGCCAACGCCGACATCATCATCACCGTCACCGGCGCACAGGGGGTGATCACCGCCGCCGACCTGCCGAAGCTGCGCAGCGGCGTGATCCTGGCGAACGCTGGACACTTCCCCGAAGAGATCGACGTGGCCGGCATGCTCGCCGCACCCGAGGTCGCGAGCCAAGAGGAGTACGCCGACGATCTCCTCACCCTGCGCCTGAAGAACGGCAACGCCGTGCACCTGGTCGCCCGCGGCCACATGTTCAACCTCGCCGGCCCCCGCCCAATCGGCAACTCCATCGAAGCCATGGACCTCGGCTTCGCCCTGCAGGCACGCTGCCTCGAGGCCGTTGCCCGCGGCACCGTGACCGCCACCAGCTGCGTAGTGCCCGTACCCGCCAGCATCGACGCCGCCGTGGCGAGCGCCTACCTGGAGACGCGGTACCAGTAGCAGCGCGCTAGCGTGAGACCACACCCGTGATGAGCAGGTGCAGGGTGTAGGGTCAGCGGCATGACCAACCACGACACACCATCAATGGCATCACTCGAACCGAGCATGATCGCCAACCCGGCTCTCGCTGAGAGCGGTGAGGCCCGCATCAGTTGGGCGCGTGGTCACATGCCTGTACTTGCCCGGCTCTGCGCTGAGTTTGAACGCGACCAGCCACTTAAGGGTCGGCGAATTGGCATGTGCCTGCACGTCGAGGCAAAGACAGCGGTACTTGTGGAGACGCTCCTTGCTGGTGGCGCTGAGGTGATCTGGACTGGTAGTCCAGCGACCACCGATGACGGTGTGGCAGCGGCGATGGCCACGCGAACAGGAGTGCGGATCTACTCGATTAAGGCCGATGACGTGCCAGCGCACCACGCGCATATTGAACGCATTCTTGCGTCAAATCCAGATCTGCTACTTGATAACGGAGCCGACTTGATTGCTGGGAGCGTTGATGGGCGAGGGCACCGAGTTGTTGCGGCAACAGAAGAGACCACCTCGGGTCGCAATCGCCTCATTGGTGAGCTCAGCGGCAAAGTGAACTTCCCTGTGATTGTGATCAACGACAGTCCAATCAAACTCGGATTTGAAAGCGAGCGCGGCATTGGGCCCGCCGCGGTGGACGGCTTCATGCGTGCTACCAACACGTTGATCGCAGGCAAAACCTTCGCCGTGATCGGCTTCGGCTGGTGCGGTAGGAGCTTGGCGCGCACGCTGCGGGCGCTAGGCGCGATCGTCATCGTGGTGGAGACGGATCCCATCAAGGCGCTCGAGGCAGCCTACGAAGGGATGCTCGTGACCGATATCAATCGGGCCGCGGAGCGCGCCGACACAATAATCACCGTCACTGGCCATCCCGGCATCATCTTGAAGGAACAGTTCCTGAAGCTCAAAGATGGCGCGATGCTCGGCAACATGGGGCACTTCTCTACGGAGATCGACGTTGCTGGCCTACGTGCGCTATCGACCGGGTCGCGTCAGGTAAACCTGCACGTCGAAGAGTTTGACCTGCCGAACGGCCGAAAGGTGCACCTACTTGCCCGCGGAGAGATGCTCAATCTCACCGCTGCCATTGGGCATCAAATTGAGGTGATGGACCTAGGATTTGCCCTTCAGGCGCACGCCATGCGCATCATCAGCCAGCACCCAGGCGACTTCACGAACGGGTATCAATCTGTACCTGATCATGTGAACCGCGCCATCGCCGAACACGGGCTGCGCACACTCTCTTCGGTCGACATCGACTAGCCAACTGCGCCGTGCCACACCGTTGGCGCAGCACCCCTGATAAACTGACCTAGTCACCTTGGTGGTGACGCGCATCGAGAGCACCGGAGAGATTCAGCTCGACGAAG
>JAEMRB010000118.1 GCA_016463555.1 Chloroflexota bacterium | reverse complement strand
AAGCCGCGGGCGGGATCGTCGAAGAGGTGAGCCTCCCCACCACCGAGCATGCGCTCGCGACCTACTACATCGTTGCGCCGGCAGAAGCCTCGGCGAACCTCGCCCGTTATGACGGCGTTCGCTACGGCGCATCAAAGCACGGTGGCGGTGACCTCTTGAACGGCTACCTAGAGACGCGCGGTCGCGGCTTCGGCCCTGAGGTGCGCCGACGCATCATGCTCGGCACCTACGCGCTCTCGGCCGGCTACTACGACGCCTATTACGTAAAGGCGCAGAAGGTGCGCACCCTGATCGCGCGCGACTTTGATCGCATCTGGGCGGCCGGCTTCGATGCCATCGTGGCACCGACCAGCCCGCAGGTCGCCTGGAAGTTCGGCGCCAAGATGAGTGATCCGGTCTCCATGTACCTGGCTGACGCCTGCACCCTGCCCGCGAACATGGCGGGCCTTCCAGGGGTAAGCATCCCGTGCGGCCTCTCCGAGAACCTTCCGGTGGGCCTGCAGCTGATCGGCAAGCCATGGTCTGAAGCCGAACTGCTCAGCATCTCGGCCGGGTACGAGGCGCTCACCGCAACCGCAGGATGGCGCGCGGTGGCGCCGCATGATCTCGCCAAGCTCGGTGGAGGTGCAGCGTGAGCGACTTCGCGAAGCGTGCACTCGCTGACCGCGTCCACGCGGTGCCGCCCTCTGGCATCCGACGCTTCTTCGACATCGCGGCAACGATGAGCGACGTGATCAGCCTCGGCGTGGGGGAGCCCGACTTCGACACTCCTGCGCACATCGTTGAGGCGGCGGTGACGAGCCTGCGTGCTGGACGCACCCACTACACCTCGAACTACGGCACCATCGAACTGCGCCGCGCCATTGCCGCGAAGATTCAGGAGCGCTCGGGGGTCACCTACGATCCGGAGAGCGAAATCATCATCACGGTCGGTGCCTCTGAGGCGGTTGACCTCGCCGTACGCGGCATCATCGGTACGGGCGATCGCATCGTGCTGCCAGAGCCGTCGTATGTCGCCTACCTCCCAGCGATCGTCTTTGCGGGTGGAACCGCCGTACCGGTGGCGACGAGCGGCAGCGACAACTGGCGCCTCCACGCTGAGGCCGTCGATGCCGCGGCGGCTGGCGCCAAGGCCCTCTTCCTCGGCTATCCGGCCAATCCAACCGGGGCAACCCTCGACGAGCCGACCCGCGAGGCGCTCGCCAAGATCTCCGTGGCACGGGACCTGGTGGTGATTAGCGACGAGATCTATGACCGACTCGTCTATGAGGGACCGGCGCACCGCGCAATGTCGGCCTACCCAGGGATGCGTGAGCGCACCATCCTGATCGGCGGCTTCTCTAAGTCCTACGCGATGACGGGGTGGCGCGTCGGCTTCCTCTGCGCGCCGAAGGAGATCGTTGCGGGCCTGGTCAAGATTCACCAGTACGCGATCATGAGCGCCCCAACGATCGCGCAAGATGCAGCCCTGGAAGCGCTCACGAACGGCGAGCCGGCGCTCGAAGAGATGCGCGCCGCCTACGCGCGACGTCGCACCATCGTGCTGGATGGCCTCGCCGCACTCAAACTACCAACCGGTGCGCCACAGGGTGCCTTCTACGCCTTCCCCGACATTCGCTCAACTGGCCTCACCGACGAGCAGTTTGCTGAGCAGCTCCTCACCGAGGAGCGCGTTGCGGTCATTCCAGGATCCTCGTTTGGTGCGAGCGGCGTCGGGCATGTGCGCATCTGTTACGCCACCTCGGAAGAGAACCTGCGCGAGGCGCTGGTGCGCATCGGCCGCTTCGTTGCCAAGGCACGTGGAGTGACGGCATGACCTGGCATGCGGTGATCGGCATTGAGGTGCACGTGCAACTGCGCACGGTGACGAAGATGTTCTGCCCCTGCGCCATTCCGGCTGAGGGCGACCTCCCGAACAGCAAGACCTGCCCAACCTGCCTCGGCCTCCCTGGCGCACTCCCTGTGCCAAACAAGGCGGCAATCGAGAAGGTTCTCGCAGTTGGCGCCGCGATCGGCGCCGCCGCGCCGGCGACCACGATCTGGGATCGCAAGAACTATTTCTACCCAGACCTGCCGAAGGGGTATCAGATCAGCCAGCTCGACTTCCCACTCGCTGAACACGGAACCATTGAGGTCACGACGAGCGCCGGAACGAGTCGCGTGCGCATTCGCCGCGCCCATCTCGAAGAGGATACGGCGCGCCTTCGTCACGAGAAGGGGGGTGACGGGAAGCGCTCCAGCCTGATCGACTACAACCGTTCGGGCGTCGCGCTCCTTGAGATCGTGACCGAACCCGACATTCGCGACGCTGAGACGGCCCGCCGCTACGCCGAAGAGCTGCGCCTCCTGCTGCGCACGATCGGTGCAGCCGACGCCGAGATGGAGAACGGGCAGATGCGCGTCGAGGCGAATGTCTCGATCCGTCCAAGTGAAGAGGCGCCGTTCGGCACGCGCACCGAGGTGAAGAACATGAACTCCTTCCGATCCGTCGAGAAGGCGATCGCCTTTGAGATCGCGCGGCAGACCGAAGTCCTTGAGTCGGG
>JAEMRB010000032.1:8424-10075 GCA_016463555.1 Chloroflexota bacterium | reverse complement strand
GAGATCTACCCAACCGGGCAGCTCGATCCATTTATTCGCACCGCCCTCGACAAGGCGCAGGTGATTCGCGATCTCTATGTGCGCGTCAGCAACGTGGAGCGCCCCGCCGGCTGGCTGCCGATTCAGGCGATCTGCGAAGCGTGCGGCCGCGTTGGCACCACCCTCTCTGACGATTGGGATGGTGAGACGATTCGCTATCGCTGCCTCCCCGACTATGTGAAGTGGGCACAGGGCTGCGGCCATGAGGGGCGCCTCGCACCATTCGGCGGCAAGGCAAAGATGCCGTTCAACGTGGAGTGGGCGGCGAAGTGGTCGCTGATGGGCGTCACCATCGAAGGGTGCGGCAAGGATCTTGGTACCAAGGGCGGATCGCGCGACCGTAGCGAGGCGATCTCGCGCGAAGTGTTCGACCGCGAGCCGCCGATCAACGTGATGTACGAGTTCCTTAACGTCGGCGGCAAGAAGATGTCGACCTCGAAGGGGCTCGGCGCCGCGGTGCACTCGATCTCCGAGTCGATCCCCCCTGAGGTGCTGCGCTTCCTCTTCCTGCGCCCACGCCCGAACCACGCCATCGACTTTGATCCGGCGGGCAGCGACGCGATTCCGCGCCTGCACGATGAGTACGACCGCATCAGCGCCGCCACCGCGGGCAAGACGGTGCGCGGCGAACTGCCACCCGATCATGAGCGACTGCAGTTCTTCAGCCAGATCGCCGACAGCACCGCCGAGGCGGCAAAGGCAGTTGCCGCAGCGTGGCGCCCTGCATTTGGTCAGCTCTCGCTGTTGCTGCAGCTTCCGGGTGTCAACGTTGTTGAGCGCGCCGCCGCGGAGAAGGGGAGCCCACTCACCGCCGCCGAATCAGCCGAGCTGAACGAGCGCATCGCCGCCGTGACCAACTGGCTGCGTGATTACGCCCCCGAAGAGGCACGCATTGCCGTTCGCCCAGAACTACCGACCGGCGCCGTTGCGGCCCTCAGCGCCGAGGAGCGCGCCTGGCTCGGTGCCCTCGCCCCGCAGATCGAGGCGGCAATCGCCGCCGATGCGGCCGCCCTCGGCAGCGGTGACGCCTGGCAGGCGCTGATCTTTAGCGCCGCTAAAGAGGCGGGTCTGCAGCCGGTTCGTGCCTTCGCCTCGCTCTACGCCGCCTTCCTCGGGCGAACCAACGGCCCGCGCGCGGGTTGGCTGCTCGCAGCGATCGATCGCACCCTTATCCTTACCAGGCTGCGTGATGCTGCAGCGGTACAGGGGGTAAGCGCATGAGTGTGGGCACACAGCGACTTCGCGACGACGCCGACCGACTCCGCGCGGGCGCGATCGCCAAGCGCGAAGATCCGAAGGTTGTTGATGCCGCCCTCGAGGCAGACGCTGCGCGTCGTGCACTTTCGCAACGCGTTGACACACTGCGCACCGAGCGCAAGCGCCTCTCGGCCGAAGTCGGGGCGCTGCTCGGCGGCAAGCCGGCCGTCCCTGCCACTGATCCGAAGGTAGTCGCGCTCAAGGCTGAATCCCAGAAGGTCGCCACCGAGATGGAGGGGCTTGAGAAGGAGCTCGCCGCCGCCGAGGCACAACTCGAAGATCTGCTGCTCCGCATTCCGAACCCGCCCGACGAAGACATTCCCGTTGGCGGCGCCGAGGCGAACACCACGATTCG
>JAEMRB010000032.1:2278-8324 GCA_016463555.1 Chloroflexota bacterium | reverse complement strand
ACGAACATGCATCGCGACGAGATCCTCGACGGTGCGGATCTGCCGATCCGCTACGCCGCCTACACGCCCTGCTTCCGACGTGAAGCCGGTGCTGCTGGCCGCGAGACGCGCGGCATCCTGCGCCTGCACCAGTTCGACAAGGTCGAGATGGTCAGCTTCGAGCGCCCTGCAGAATCAGCGGCCGCTCTGGAGTGGCTGACCGCCCGCGCCGAGTCACTGCTCAAGCAGCTCGAACTCCCATATCGCGTGCTGCTAATGGCAACGGGTGACATGGGCTTCGTGCAGATGCGCAAGTACGACCTCGAAGTCTGGGCACCTGGCTCAAAGCGCTGGCTCGAAGTCTCGAGCTGCTCCAACTTTGGTGACTACCAGGCGCGTCGTATGGCGATCCGTTATCGCACCGCGCAGGGCGAGAAGCCAGAACTGGTGCATACGTTGAATGGCTCAGGGCTCGCAGTGCCGCGTGTGCTGGCGGCGCTTCTTGAACACGGCGCGCAGCCAGACGGCAGCGTGAAGCTTCCCGCCGTGCTGCACCCGTACCTCGGTGGCCGCACGCACCTCGCCCCACCGACCAAGAGCTAGCGGCCGATCCGATACACTCCCTCGTGGAGGGGTGCCGGAGTGGTTGAACGGAGCTGTCTTGAAAACAGCCCAGGCTGGCAACGGTCTGCGGGGGTTCGAATCCCTCCCCCTCCGCCACACCCCAATCGCTGACTCTGCGCCACACTGCGCCTCATGAGTAGCGGCCTCTGTTCCATCTGCATCCATGCGCGGCTCGTCGTGAGTGGCCGTGGGTCGCACTTCATGCGCTGTGGACTCTCGGATACCGATGATCGCTTCCCGCGCTACCCGCGACTGCCGGTAATGCGCTGCGCTGGATTTAGCGCTGAGACTCCGCCCGACGCGTCGCCGCCATCAGCAGCGTCCACAACTCCACCAGATCCTCAGGAGTAAGGGCACCGGCGCCACGCGCCGCAACTCGCGCGAGCAGTGCCGCCTCGCGCTCTGGGTCGTGTACCGCGCGACCGAGTGCCGCCTTCGCCGCTCCAGCCTCAAGGGCAAGCGCGGTTCGTGCAGCAAGCAGCGTCAGCAGCTGATCGTCGATAGTGTCAATGGCGGCGCGAATCTCTAGGAGGCGTGCAGCAGGGTCGCTCACTGGTGGCCATCCGCGTCGCGCGCAGCACTCTGTAATTCGGCAATCAGCGCAACCGCGCGAAGATAACCGGTCGCACCGTAGCCGCGTACTGAAACGGCGGCGAGGTCTTCGACGAAGTTCACGCTGCGGAACGGCTCGCGCGTCCCTGGGTCGCTGAGGTGCACCTCGGCGAAGGGTCGCTCCACGGCGAGGAGCGCGTCGCGCAGGCTGACGCTGGTGTGGGTGAGCCCACTCGGGTTGATGATCAGCCATGAGAAGTCGCGCACATGGAGTCGGTCGATTAGCTCGCCCTCGTGATTCGACTGCACCGCATCAACAAGGTGTAGGCCTGCAGCAGCCGCAGCCGTTGCGACCGAGGCCTCGATCTCGGCGAGGGTGGTGGTGCCGTAGGTCTCTGGCTCGCGCTCACCGAGCAGGTTCAGGTTTGGCCCACTCAGCATGAGGAGTCCATCGCCAGCGGCATGGGCGCGGGTTCGTGCGCTCATCGCCGCGAGTTCGATGCGCTTTGAGATCTCCGCCATGGCTCCCCCTTACTTGACGCCGGCCAACATGGCGGCCGCTGCGCGCTCTACGAGGCTAGCAGGAACATCGTTGCGAATAACGTAGCCGTCGTCGCTTGCCAGGACCCAGCGAATTTTTGCCTCGGCCACCTTCTTGTCGCGACCGGCGGCAGTCAGCAGTGCAGCGACTGGCTCGCTGCGTGGCACAACGCCGAGGCCGAGTGCGTCAAGCAGGGCAACACCGCGCGCAGCCAGCGCTGCGGGGGTCACGCCAAGCTCCACGCCAATCTGCAGTGCGGCGCGCAAGCCGTAGCCGACCGCCTCGCCATGCAACAGGTTCTGGTAGCCGGCCGCCTGCTCAAGCGCGTGGCCGAGTGTGTGGCCGAGATTGAGGCTCATGCGCTCACCCGACTCGCGTTCGTCGGCGGCAACGACGCGGCACTTCCACCAGCCGGCGCGCTCCACGATCTCGGCGAGGGTGCCGTCGTCGTGCAGGGTCGAATCACCGGCCACCAGTCGCGGAGCCGCCTCCTCGAGAACGGTGAAGAGGCGCACATCGCCGAGCAGGGCAATCTTCACCGCCTCTGCAGAGGCTGCGATCAGTTCACGAACGGGGAGGGTGCGCAGCGCGGCAAGATCAGAGATCACCGCCTGCGGCTGATGGAATGCGCCAACGAGATTCTTCCCCTCGGGCAGATCAACGCCAGTCTTGCCGCCGAGTGAGGCGTCGACTTGTGCTGCGAGTGTGGTGGGCACGGCGATCCAGTCGACGCCACGCAGATAGAGGGCGGCCAGCAGTCCAGCGGCATCGGTGAGTGCGCCACCACCAACGGCAACGATCAGATCTCGGCGCTCCACACCGGCGTTGGCGAGTCGCTGTGCCGCGGCGCCGATCTCGTGCAGCTCCTTCGCCGCCTCGCCACTCGGCATCTCGAGCGGAATCACCGTAATGCCCGCGGCGGTGAGTGCGTCGCGTAGGCCGTTGGCAAAGGCGCGCGCCGCATTCGGCTCGGTGGCCAGCACCATTCGCGAGAGGCCCCGCTCGGCGAGCAGGGCACGCAGCGCGTCGACGGCAATGCCGTCGCCCACCAGCCAACGGCCAGAGAGAGTCTCAGCGTCTACAAGCGGACGGACGGATCGCGTAGACGCCCGAAGGAGTGCGATCGCCTCGTCGGCGAGTGAGCCCGGGCTGCGCGTACTGCGCAGATGAATGCCTGGGCGGTAGAAGCGCTCGCGGTCGCCGCGGAGACGTTCAAGCGTCGCCGTTGGATCAGCATGATTCATGAGCGGACGAACAACGCGCGCCGTGCGCAGTCGTCGAGCGATGGAGGTGTCGGGGGCATCGAGCCAGAAGAGGATCGCGCGCTCGCGGAGCGCCCAGCGGCTGCGCGGATCGGCTGCAGCACCGCCACCCAGTGCCACGACGCGGCCGATGCTGAGCTCTGCGCCAATTGATCCGGCTGGTGGTTCAGGGGATACGAGTGAGGCGATCAACTGTCGCTCGCGCAGTCGGAATCCCGCCTCGCCCTCGCGTTCGAAGATCAACGCCACGCTGTCGTTCTTGATGCCGGTCTCGGCGATCACCGCACGGTCGGTATCAAGGAAGGGGACGCCGAGCTTTGCCGCCAGGCGCTTGCCGAGCGAACTCTTCCCAACGCCGGGGAGTCCAACGAGGGCGAGATCGCGTGGGGCGTTCATCGCAACCTAGTCGTCGCCGCCGGAGCCAGCGCTGGTGCCACCCGCCGACGGGGTGGTGCGCGGCGCTGCGGAGCGAGCGCGCAGGGCGGCAAGGTTCGCCTGAATCTCAGCGAGCGAGTCGCCGCCCGTCTTCTCGAGCAGGAAGGGCACGATGGCGAGTGCCACCATCGCTTCGCCGATCACGCCCGCAGCAGGGACGACGCTGATGTCGGAGCGCTCGTAGTGCGCCTTCTCGACCTTCTCACCAGTGATCAGGTCAGCAGATGGGAGCGGTCGCGCCAGGGTGCTGATCGGCTTCACGGCACCACGCACCACGATCGGTGCACCGTTCGAGACGCCACCGGTGAGGCCGCCAGCGCGATTGGTGCGATGCACCCAGCTGCCGTCGGCCGAACGACCCTCGATCACGTCATGCACCTCGGAGCCGAAGATGCGCGTCTGCTCGAAGCCGAGGCCGAACTCCACACCCTTCACGCTCTGAATGCTGGCGATCGCCCCAGCGAGTGCGGTGTCGAGTCGGCGGTCCCAGTGCACGTAGCTACCGAGCCCCATCGGGAGCCCCTTCACTACCACTTCAAAAATCCCACCGACGGTGTTCCCCGCCGTGCGCGCCTCGTCGATGCGCGCCACCATGCGCTCTTCTGCGGCAGGATCGGGGCAGCGGAGTGGGCTCACATCGGCCTCGTCGCGCGTTCGCGTGCAGTTGGCCGGATCCACCGCCACACCGCCAACCTCGGCGGTGAACGACCAGATCTCAATGCCGAGCGCGCTCAAGAGCGCCTTGGCCACGCCACCAGCGGCAACGCGTGCCGCCGTCTCGCGCGCTGAGGCGCGCTCCAGCACGTTGCGCACATCATCGAATCCGTACTTCATCGCGCCAGCGAGGTCGGCGTGCCCTGGGCGAACGCGTGTGACAGGGATCGCACGCTTCGTTCCCTCGGCCGCCGCAGCGGCAAGGGCCGCCGCCTCGTCGGCGCTGAGTGGGGCGACCTGCATCACGCTGGTCCAGTTCTCCCAGTCGCGGTTCTCAATCAGCAGCAGGATGGGGGAGCCGAGCGTTGCGCCGTGCCGCACGCCGCTGCGAATGCGCGCGCGATCCTGTTCGATGGTTTGACGAGCGCCGCGGCCGTAGCCACCCTGGCGTCGTCGCATATCAATCTCAAGGGCGGCTTCGGTGAGCGGCACGCCCGCGGGCATCCCCTCCACAATCACGCCGAGCTCTGGTCCGTGTGACTCGCCTGCGGTCAAGAATCGAAAGACCATGATCCCCCCCTCTACTTCACGTTGTGCTTCGCTGCAGTGTCAAACGCTTCGCGCATCACCGCAAGAGGGGCCGGTCGCCCCGTCCACAGTTCAAACGCCGCCGCACCCTGCAGCAGCAACATCTCACGTCCATCGATCGCCTCGGCGCCCGCGGCGCGTGCCGTGCGCACCAGGGCCGTCTCGCCCGGCGCGTACACCACATCGATCACGAACTGACCGGCGCGGAATGCCGCCGCTGGGAGCGGCAGAGCGCCGTCACTGAGGCCGAGGGTGGTGGCATGCACCACGAGTCCCGCAATCTGCGCCTCTTCAATAAGGAGTCCCTCATGCCATGGTGCGGCGCGAACCGTGAGGTGTGGCGAAGCCTTGCGCACTTCGGCAACGAGCCGCTCGGCGCGGGCCAGGTGGCGATTGGCAATGGAGAGTTGCGCAACGCCAGCGCTCACGAGCGCCGAGATCGCCGCCTTCGCTGCACCACCAGCACCAAGCACCAGCGCATGTCGCGGGGTGCGTCGACCGTCGAGCAGTCCGTCGAGCGCGCCGCGGAAGCCCGCCGCGTCGGTATTGCGACCAACCAGTCGACTCCCGGCGCGGGTGATGGTGTTCACCGCACCAATCTGCACGGCATCATCGGTGAGGGAGTCGAGGAGCGGCGCAATCTTCTCTTTGTGCGGCACCGTCACGTTCGCCCCCATCACGAGCGGGTCGGCGCGTAGCTCAGCTACGACGCGCGCCAGATCGGCCGGCGCAACGTCCACTGCCTCATAACGAACTGGCAGGCCGATCGAATCGAACGCCGCCTGCTGAAAAGCGGGCGAGAGGCTGTGCTCCACCGGATGGCCAAGCAAGAGAATGCGTCGCCCGCTCATGCTGCCGCCCCGATTCGAGCGAGGTCGTCGTAGAAGGTGGGGTAGCTCACCGCTGCCGCAGCAGGGTCATCAACCGAAACAGCAGCGCCACTCACCAGGCCAGCAATCGCAAAGGTCATCGCCAGGCGGTGATCGCCAAGTGACTCAGTGAAACCAGCAGCTGGTCGGCCGCCGCCAACGAAGTGCAGGTCGTCACCGGTTACCGAAATCGTCAGTCCAAGTGCCGCAAGGCCAGCGGCCACACCAGCAATACGGTCGCTCTCCTTGGCGCGCAGCTCGCCAGCGCCGCGAATGCTGGTTGCGCCGGTGGCCATGGCCGCCGCCAGCGAGAGGATCGGCACCTCATCAATGGCCAACGCCACGTCGGTTGGTGTCATGTCGATGCCGTGAAGGGCGGCGCTGCGCACCCGCAGGTCGCCGACCGGCTCCCCAGAGCCGTCGTCGGCGGCAGGGAACTCGTCAATGCGGGCGCCCATGCGCTGCAACAGGTCGATGGCGTGGCGTCGGGTGGGGTTCAGTGAGACGCCGCGAATGAGCAGATCGGCGTCTGGGTGCAGGCT
>JAEMRB010000032.1:0-2178 GCA_016463555.1 Chloroflexota bacterium | reverse complement strand
CGACTCTGTAGTGAGGCGTCACCGACCAGCGTGTGCGCGCCAGGTACGCCCGCCACGAGGCCCGCACCGAGTCGCATTGAGGTTCCCGAGTTGCCGCAATCAAGCGGCACAGTTGCCGCACGCAGAGATCCACGTCCGCCAGAGCGCACGCGCCACCGCGCGGTGCCTGGGGCATCGTCATACGAAGCCGCCTCGCGTACAACGGAAGCGCCGAGCGCGGCAACGATGCCCGCCGTGGAACGCACGTCATGGCCGTCGCCAGCGCCAACCACGAGCGTCTCGCCATCGGCGAGCGCGGCGTAGAGGAGCGCACGATGGCTCATTGACTTGTCGCCGGGAAGGCGCAGCTCGCCGCGCAGACGATCGCTCATCGCCCCGAGGCCTCGCTCGGATTTGCGTGCAGCGGTGAGACCACCGCATGAATCGTTCGGAGCTCGCCAGCAAGGCGCGAGAACATCGGCAGGGTGAGGGACTGCTCGCCATCCGACCAGGCCTCTTCGGGCTTCGGGTGCACCTCGACCATGATCCCGTCGGCTCCAGCGGCAACGCCGGCGTACGACATTGGCGCAACCATCCAACGCTTCCCGGTGGCGTGGCTCGGATCCACAATGACTGGAAGATGCGTGAGTCGGCGCAAGATCGGCACCGCGTTCAGGTCGAGCGTGTTGCGCGCCGCCGTCTCGAAGGTGCGAATGCCGCGCTCGCAGAGGATCACCTGGCGGTTCCCCGCAGCCAGGATGTACTCGGCGGCGAGCAGCCACTCTTCGATCGTGCCCGAGAGGCCGCGCTTCAGCATCACCGGCATGCGCGTTCGCCCCACAGCATTGAGGAGCGAGAAGTTCTGCATGTTGCGTGTGCCGATCTGCAGCACGTCGGCGAACTCGGCGACCATGTCGACCTGCGCTGGCTCCATCACTTCGGTGATGATTGGCAGCCCAGTGCGCTCACGTGCCTCCGCAAGAAGGCGCAACCCCTCGAGGCCGAGCCCCTGGAAGGCGTATGGCGAGGAGCGTGGCTTGAAGGCACCACCGCGCAGCAGCGTTGCACCCGCAGCGGCGACGCCCGCCGCCACTTCAAAGAGCTGTTCGCGTGATTCAATCGAGCATGGCCCCGCCATCAGTGTCAGTGAGCCGCCGCCAATGACCGCATCACGCACCTTGACGATGGTTGGCTCCTCGCGGAACTCCTGCGAGCTCAAGCGATAGGCGCGGGATGGGCGCGCAACAGAGGCAACGCCCGGCATCGCTACGAGTTCATCACCCAACTTCTCATCGAAGCCCTTCGGGCCGAGCAGGGCGAGGGTCAGTCCGCGCGCTGATGGCTCTTCGTACACGGCGAGACCGGCTTCAGTAGCGCGGCTACGGATCGCCGCGATCTGTTCAGCTGTTGCCGACTGGTTGATTCGTACAAACATTGGTCACTCCACTCTCTTGGCGGACTCCCTGGTGCCGCTTCTGGGGGAAAAGAAAAGAGCAGAGGTCTCCCTCTGCTCACATCCCGGCAGGACCGCCGGTCAGACGCTTACGCGCCTGGGCTGGTCATGCCGGGTATCGAAAGTAGAAGCGGTTCGCCATGCCCGAACTCTACGGCGGCGCGCGCCGTGGGTCAAGAAAGCGGGATTTGCACGCAAAAGTTGGAGCCCCTTGCGTCGCCGTAGAGCGGGAAATGCGCCACGAAGCGGGGCGATAGCGCAAAAACACGCACAACTTCACCCCATACGCACAAGTTTCACGTGCGGCGGCGGTAATAGGGGCCTCTGCGCGCATCTGAGCGGGTCAGAGTGCTGATTCCGCACGAATTACCCCCTACCAAAAGGGGATTTGCCCCGCGCTAGGCGTGAGTACCCCATGGCTCCCGGCATCAGGAGCTCAAAAAGAGGAGGGTAAACACCGCCGTCCGCACGAAATCGAAAAATCACGCTTGCAGTTATCCACATTGTGTTTTAGTTTTCCACAAGCCCCAACAATGGGGTGGAGTTATGACAGCCCGAAGTACGGGCTAGTCAGAGTGGAGGTACACACATGGCTGTAAAGAAGCGAAAGGCCGCTGCGAAGCGCAAGCCTGCTGCCAAGAAGGTCGCTAAGAAGCGAACCGCGAAGAAGGCCGTAGCCAAGAAGGCTCCAGCCAAGCGAAAGGCCAAGCGCAAGACGGCGAAGAAGGCCGTTGCGAAGAAGGCCC
>JAEMRB010000031.1 GCA_016463555.1 Chloroflexota bacterium | reverse complement strand
GAGGGCTGCGCCGATCCGTATTACGGCGACACCCCTGAGACGATCGCCGCCGTTGCGCCACTCCTCTTCTCGGTAGCGCTCCCCGCAATCGAGGCGGCACTCGCCGAAGCGGGCGGAGCAACGACCGGCAACGGCTACGCATCCGCCCGTGGCTTGAGCGGCATCAGCGGCCGCGCCGCCGACGGGCTCGCCCCAATGAGTGACGCCATGGATGTCGCCCTCGGCAATCATGGCGCCGCCAAGTCGGCGATTGAGCAGGCACTGCAAGATCTGCTCGCCCGATCGGCGAAGGCCTCGCTGCGCCGTTGGCTCGGTGCACCAGAGGCGATGGGGCATACCAACCTCACCATCGGCATTGCGCCGATCGACACCATGGTGGAGCGCGCCGCTGCTGCCACGAAGTACCCGAGCCTGAAGCTCAAGGTTGGCTTGGGCGGCGAAGAGGAGCTGCTCCGTCGCGTGCGCGAGGTGTATCAGGGGCCACTGCGCCTCGATGCGAACTGCGGCTGGAGCCTGGAGCGTGCACTCGAACTTCTGCCACTCATTGAGCGCAGCAACGTGGAGCTGCTCGAGCAGCCGCTGCAGCCTGGCCGCATCAAGAACATGGCGGCCCTTGCCGCCGCTACCGAGATCCCCGTGATCGCCGATGAGGACTGCATCGTCTACGACGACATTGAGCAGCTCGTCGGCCTGGTCGACGGCGTCAATCTGAAGCAGGTGAAGATCGGCGGGCTTGGCCCATCGCTGCGCGGTTTCCGCAAGGCGGAGTCGCTCGGCCTGCGCCGCATGTTCGGCTCCATGGTGGAGACGAAGCTCGGCACCGCGGGCGCCGCTGCCGTTGCGGGCGCGGCAGAGTTCCTTGACCTCGACGGGCCGATCGGCCTCATCGGCGATCCGTTCACTGGCCTCAATCTTGATGAGGGGTGCCGCTGGATACTGAACGATGACCAGCCGGGGAGTGGCGTGACCTTTGCTCCAGCCGCGAACGGCTAGGCGTTAGGCCCGGTTCTCCCACCGGGCTATCTCGACCTAAATCTGGCGCTCCGCCCCAACATAGAGATTGATCTCGTCGCGCGGATTGTTCGCCTCGTGGGCATGGATGCCACCCTACTTGGGGCGCTATTTTGCTTCTACCCTCCAACGCACCGCTCCAGGCTGATAGGCTCCTCGCCATGCACACCTCCTCGCGCGGCGCACCAGCAATTCGGCTAGCGGGGCTTACTAAACGGTTTGGCGGCGGGGGAGATCCGGCCGCCGTGGCGGGGATTGATCTGGAGATCGCCGACGGAGAGTTCTTCTCCCTCCTGGGCCCCTCAGGTTCGGGGAAGACCACCACCCTGCGCATGATCGCGGGCTTTGAGCGACCCACCACGGGGCACATTTATCTTCATGGGGAAGAGGTGACCGATCGACCGCCGTTTGATCGTGACGTTAATACGGTGTTTCAAGATTACGCACTCTTTCCGCACATGACCGTGTCGGAGAACGTTGCCTATGGGCTTGAGGTTCGAAAGGTTGCCACCGCGGAGCGCGCGACGCGCGTTAAGGATGCGCTCCGAATGGTGCGGCTCGAGGGGTACGACGCGAGGCGGCCAGCGCAACTCTCCGGTGGGCAGCGACAGCGCGTGGCGCTCGCTAGGGCGCTCGTCAACCGACCGCGAGTGTTGCTGCTCGACGAGCCGCTCGGCGCACTCGACCTGAAGTTGCGCGAGGAGATGCAGATTGAGCTCAAGGCGATCCAAGGAGAGGTCGGCATCACCTTTATCTACGTCACCCATGACCAGCAGGAGGCGCTCACGATGAGCGACCGACTCGCCGTCTTCAATCAGGGTCGTATCGAGCAGGTTGGGACACCCGCCGAGGTGTATGAACACCCTACAACCGCCTTCGTGGCCGGATTCGTGGGGAGTTCGAATCTGATCGTCGGGGAGGCGGCGCAGGCCATCTTTGGCGCCCCGGGCCGCTTCGCCATCCGCCCAGAGAAGATTCGCCTCGGTGAACCCTCAGATCGTGTGGGGCCCGACGAGGGCTCTGTGCTCGGAAAAATCAGAACAGTCGTGTATTTAGGCGCGGATACGCGCTATATCATCAGGCTAGACATCGGCGGGGACCTGACGGTTACGCAGCAGAACCTCAGGCCTCCGTCTGTGGATGCGCAGACGGCGGAGGGTCGGTCGGTCCGGCTCACGTGGATGCGGGCTCATGTGCTGACCCTTGCGGATGATCCGCAGGTGGCTCCAGCAGATACAGCGGAGGGACCATGAAACGATTCAAGGGAGTCGCCCTGGTGGGCGTGCTCGCGCTGCTCGTTGCCGCATGTGGTGGCAGCACCAGCGCAAGCGCGTCTCCATCTGGCGAGAAAGCAGCGGGTTGGCTCGAGACGCTCGGCGAGGGCGAGGGCCAACTCAATCTGATCATCTGGCCAGGCTATGCAGAGCGTGGCGAGTACGAAGGGTTCAACTGGGTTGATCCATTTGAGGAAGCGACCGGTTGCAAGGTCAACGTGACCGCAATGACCGACTCAAACAATGGTGTGCAGCTCCTTCAGTCAGGGCAGTATGACGGCGGCTCGTTCTCAGGCGATGCCTCGGTGCGCTTGATGACCGCTGGCGATGTTGCACCGGTCAATGTGGACCTGCTCTCCAACTACGCTGCTGTCTTCAGCGGGTTGAAAGATAAGGCACACAACTCAAAGGATGGTATGCCGTACGGCGTGCCCCACGGACGTGGACCAAACCTCTTGATGTGGAACACCGCAGTGGTGACCACGCCGCCTATCTCTTGGGACGCGGTCTGGGAGGGTGACCCCGCCGTGAACGGGAAGATCAGCATTTATGACTCTTCCATCTACATTGCGGACGCGGCGATCCATTTGATGGCGAAGCAGCCAGCACTTGGGATCACGAATCCGTATCAGTTGAATGAGGCTCAGTTCGCCGCCGCCATCGCCCTGCTTGAGAAGCAGCGAGATCTCGGCGTGACGTACTGGAGTAGCTACGCCGACCAGGTTGCTGGCTATGCCAGCGGTGACCTCGTGATCGGTACCACCTGGCAGTTCATGGCGAACGTGTTGGGTGGCGATGCAGCTGCGCCAAAGGTGCAGACCGCGATGCCTGCAGAGGGCTCGACCGGATGGTCGGACACCTGGATGATGGCCACCGAGGCCGCAAATCCGAACTGCATGTATCTCTGGATGAACCACATGATGTCCGCTGAAGCGAATGGCCAGGCAACGGTCTTCTTCGGTGAGGCGGCGACCAGCGAGGCTGCTTGTGCGTACGCAGAGACGCTCTCACCGGGTCACTGTGAGCTGACCCATGCGAGCGACGAACCGTACTGGGAGAAGATTTGGTACTGGGCCACGCCGCGGGAAGACTGCGACGATGCCGATGGGGCAACGACCTGCAAGACCCAAGACGATTGGGTTGAAGCATGGACGACGCTGCGCGGCAACTAGGCCTCGTAGCAGAAGCTGAAACTGGACGGGGCCCCCTGCAGATGATGAATCTCAGGGGGCCTCGCCCTAGCCTCTTCCGGATTTCCCACCGATGATTCGGCGAATCACGGGCTGGTTCAATCGACACCCCCGCGCCACGCTGCGAGCTCTTCTCGCTGGCCCACTCGGTTGGATCAGCATCGTGTATCTGGGCTCGCTGCTGATCCTTTTGATGCACGCCTTCTGGTCGAAGGATTCGTTTACCGGGAAGGTCGAGCCCTTTAACTGGACGCTCGACGCCTTTGCGCAGATCCTCAGCAACTCTGTCTATCTCACGATCGCCTTGCGGACGATCGGCATCGCGATACTGGTCACGATCACCGCAGCCTTGATCGCACTCCCCGTGGCCTACTACATGGCGCGCATCGCCTCCCCGAGGGCGCGCGCCCTGCTCCTGGTCGCCGTCACAATGCCCCTTTGGGCTTCATATCTGGTGAAGATTTATGCGTGGCGCACGATTCTCCAGTCCAATGGCCTACTCGGCTGGCTCCTCTCACCCTTCGGGCTGGAGGGCCCTGGATTGACCGAAATCGTCAATACCTGGCTGGTGCTGACCTACCTCTGGCTTCCGTACATGATCCTCCCGGTCTACGCGGGGATCGAGCGGATCCCGAACTCTCTCCTGGAGGCCTCAGCGGACCTCGGCGGACGCGGGTGGATGACCTTCCGACGTGTGATCTTCCCTCAGCTGATTCCAGCCCTTGCCGCGGGATCCATCTTCACCTTCTCGCTGAGCATCGGCGATTACATCGTCCCTGACCTCGTCTCGGATGCGAAGTTCATCGGGAACGTGATCTACGACAACTCGGCACTCGGCAGCTTCCCCGTTGCCGCCGCCTACTCCTTCGTGCCGATCGGGGTGATGATCGCGTACCTCTACTTTGCGCGCCGTCTCGGCGCCTTTGAGTCGCTCTGATGGTTGAGTCGCCACTCCTGCGCACAGTCCTGCGCCTCTTCACCGGCGCCGTGATGCTCTTCATCTATCTGCCGCTGGTGATCCTTGCCGTCTACGCCTTTAACGCAAGCCCTCTCGGCGGTTGGCCGCCGAGTGGCTTCACAGTGAACTGGTTCGGTGAAGCGGCGGGGAGCGAGGAAATTCGCGACGCGCTGATGAATTCACTCATCGTTGCCTCAATCTCCACCGTGCTCGCACTGATCCTTGGAACCCTCGCAGCGCTCGCTATGCAGCGTTACGAGTTCTTTGGCAAGAGTGCAATCTCGTTCCTCTTTGTCCTCCCGATTGCGCTCCCAGGCGTTGTGACAGGCATTTCACTGCAGAGCAGTTTCAAGTTGTTCGGGGTCGATCTTGGACTACACACGATCGTCATCGCACACGCAACCTTCTGCGTGGTCGTCGCCTACAACAATGTCGTTGCGCGCCTGCGTCGCCTCCCGCGCAGCCCCGAGGAGGCTTCAGCGGACCTTGGCGCAGACTCGTGGATGACCTTCCGGCGGATCACGCTTCCAGGAATGCGGACGGCGCTCCTCTCGGGCGGCCTCCTCGCCTTTGCCCTCTCGTTTGACGAGGTGATCGTGACGCTCTTCGCGGCGGGTCCAGGTGCGCGCACCTTACCGGTGTGGGTCTTTAGCGAGTTGCAGCGCTCCTACCAGCTCCCAGTGGTGAATGTGGTCGCGCTCCTACTGGTGCTCGTCTCTGTCGTTCCTGTGTGGATCGCGCAGCGCATCGGCGGGGGAGAGATCACGCGAGGGGGTCGTTAAGCGACGAGCTAGTGTTAACGCGTTGGGAACTCTGAGAGGATGATCTCAATCCCGAGTCCATCGGTGAGCTCGATGCTCGCTGGGTCGCTGACGACCTCGCCTAGAACCTTCACCTCGGCGAGCCCAGCGTTCACGGCATCTGGAATCGTTGGATTGGTGGAACGTCGCCAGATCTCCAGGAAGTCGGCAAGGGTAGCGGCCGTTGCGGCGGGAGCCTCAACGTGCAACTCCCCCGTCTCAGCATGGGTATGCAGCCAGTACATGCAGCCGGTTCCGACGCCGATATCTGGTGGAACACCGGCACTGGTGCCGTCGGGTAGATAGACGGCGAGTTGCGTATGCAGGTGGAACGCGGCATCGTGCCCACCCGAGTCACAAGAGACTGCCCCAACTGTCTCTCCGAATCCAGGTGCGGTCGGGGCAAGCGGCACGCCGTTCTTGTCGGTGCCTGCGCATCCCGCAATGAGCACGATGGCAGCGAGGAGAGCGAATACTCCGCTGATGTGGCGACGCTTTTGCATGTCAAACCCTCCGATCATCATTTCCCGCCCTAATAGCCTTAGGCGCGGATCTTCCGCCGGGCCATCTCGCCCTCGATTTGATGCTCTGCCTCGACGTAGAGGTCGATCTCGTCGCGGAGCTTGTTCGCCTCGGGGGTGTAGAGGTGCACCTGCTGCTGCAGGATGTAGGAGAGGCGGCGCGAGGTCATGCGGGTGTGGTCGAGGTTCTTCATCAGGACCAGGGGGTCCATCGATGCCAGCTCGGTTCCGTCATAAAGGGCCTTCATACCTCTATCCTACGGGAAGCTGGCCCCGTAGCTCAGTGGATTAGAGCAGCTGCCTTCTAAGCAGTTGGTCGCAGGTTCGACTCCTGCCGGGGCCGCCAGCTCACCCTCACCGTTGTGCCTCTCCCACCCCCATCTTGTGCATCTGCACGAAAAGAACTCCCAAGATCGTGTCATTTTGCCCAGTTTTGGGGGTCTGCAGCCCTGCGCTGTGCCGTAGGTTGAGCACGACACGCCGCTGGTCACGCAGGTGACCGCTCCAGGCAGCGCGGAGGCTGTCCGGAGGTGGGGTTCCGGTCGGCCGACCGTCCATTCGGCCTAGGGGAGGAAACCATGGCAAGCATTGCCTCGTACTTCGAGCTCAAGAAGCGTGGGACCACGGTCGGGACGGAAGTCCGCGCCGGTGCCACCACCTTCTTGGTGATGGCGTACATCATCTTCGTGAACGCGAACTACGTCGGCGCGGGCGCCGCAGGCGGCGCGATCGGCGCTGCGGGCGCACCAAGCGCTGAAGCGATCTTCGCCGTCACCGCGCTCGGTGCCGGCCTGCTCACCATTCTCATGGGCGTGGTGTCGAACTACCCGTTCGCCGTGGCCGCAGGGATGGGGCTGAATGCGGTCGTCGCATTCCAGTTGATCCTTGGTCTTGGGCTCACGTGGTCCGAGGCGATGGCCGTGATCGTCTGGGAGGGCATCTTTATTACGATCTTGATGCTCACCGGACTTCGCAAGGCGCTCCTTGAGGCGATCCCACTCAACCTGAAGCGTGCGATTGCCGTCGGCATCGGACTCTTCCTGCTCTTGATCGGTCTCTTTGAGGCCAACGTTGTCGTGAAGTCATTCGCTGGCACCGTGCCACTCGGACTCTTCTCGGGCATCGGCTTCGGCGGCACCGAGATTCCACGGGCGGATCTTCCGCAGCTGGCAATCTTCGGCGCTGGCCTTCTGACCGCACTCGCACTGATCCGCCGACCGGGCGGCATCTTGATCTCTATTGGTGTCGGCACGGCTGTCGCACTTGCGCTTGGGGTCAGCACGATCCCAACCAGCTTCATCAGCCCGCTTGATGCATCCAACTTTGTTGGCATCGGTCAGGCCTTCGGCTCAATGTTCACCGTCTGGTCGAGCGGTGCAGGCTTCCTTGCGGTTGCCCTCGCCGTCTTCTCGATCATGTTGAGCGACTTCTTCGACACGGCCGGCACGATGGTCGGTCTCGGCGCACGCGCCGGACTCTTGAACAGCAAGGGTGAACTTCCTGGTGCAAAGCGCGTCCTTCTTGTCGACTCGATCGCGGCGATGACTGGTGGCGCCCTGGGCGTCTCCTCCAACACCACGTACATCGAGTCTGCCGCAGGGATCAAGGAGGGTGGCCGCACCGGTCTGACCAGCGTGGTGACCGGTCTCCTCTTCCTCGCAGCCGTGCTGCTCTCGCCAATCGCAGGGATCGTTCCTGCTGCGGCGACCGCACCGGCACTCGTAATCATTGGCTACCTCATGTTTGAGGCGATTCGCGATGTGCAGTGGAAGGACGCCGTCGACGGCTTCCCAGTGCTCGCAACGTTGATCGTGATGCCACTCTCGTACTCGATCACCGACGGTATCGGTGTCGGTTTCATTACCTACGCCATCTTGAAGGTGACGTCAGGGAAGGCTCGCGACGTGAAGCCCCTCTTCTGGGTCTCCATCGCCGCGTTCCTCGTGTACTTCTTGGTGAAGCTCGGCATCATCGCCGTCTGAGTCAAGCGTTCGCCCTCGTGGGTGAAGAGAGAGCCGGCCCCTTCGGGGGTCGGCTCTTTTGTTTCCCTGTAAGGTTTGGTAGTGAGCGGGCCGCTGTGCCCGCAGAGGAGGTCGCGATGAAGGTTCGCAAGCTTGCCGCAGCCTTAACGCTTGTGGGCCTCCTTGCCCTGGGGGCAGGCTCAGCATTTGCGCATCAGCCAGTCCTGGTGGATAGCGAGGCGACGGAGGTCCTCGAGCCAGAGATCTCTAAGGCGTACTTCGGAAAGCTGGTGGGCGAACCCCACACCTACCGAATTGCCTCCGCTGTGGAGTTCGACCTGTACGTGGGCATTCTCGTTCCAGAAGATGGGAGTCCCAAAAAGGATGTCGCGGCCGAGATTTTTGCAGGCACTGAGCTTATGGCCGCCATTGGAGGCGTGGGTGCCGACTGGGTGACCTTCTACGAACCGTTCGGGCAGAACACCTATTGGGATGGTGGGGAGTACCGCACTCGGGCCCCGGCCGGTGTCTACACCATCAAGATTTCCAGCCCTGATAACCAGAGCAAGTACTCACTTGCTATTGGGGAGATCGAGTTCTTTGACCTCGAAGATCGAGCGAACGCCCTCGTCGTGCTCCCAGAGATCCAGCGAGAGTTTTTCGGCACGTCACCGGTGGAGATGGTCGGCACTCGATTCGGCATCTTCAATTTGGTCGTCATTTTGGGCGCCGCGCTCGTGTCGAGCCTGCTCTATCGCCTGCTCCTGCGAAACACGCTGGTTCGCCTCGTGGGAGGTCGACTCAGGCACATCGGTTGGGGATACAGAGTGGCCACAGCGATCGCGCTGTTCGGCTGGGCGATATCGACATCGTGGAACCCAGCGCTGCTCTTCCTCTCAGGGTTCGCCCTCTTTGAGGCACTCCTGAGCAGGTTTGGGGTCGCAGGCTCCGAGAAGGTTGCGAGCGCCCGGCCCCGCTAAGCGATGTGCCCCGCCTCACTTGGGGGCAGGGTGTAGCCGAGATCACGGAGGATCTGACGGCTGGCGATGTAGCCCGAGAGCATGACCAGCGGGATGCCGCCGCCTGGCTGCGTGCCGCCGCCGGCGAAGTAGGCGTTGCGGAGATCGCTGGAGCGATTCGCGGGGCGGAAGTAGGCGCTCTGGAAGAAGCTCGCGGCGAGGGCAAAGATCGAGCCGTCGTGGCAGCGCTGCTCGTTCTCGAATTCGAGCGGCGTCCAATCGGCGACCTCTTCGATCTCTTCGGGCTTCAGGCCGGTGCGCTCGCAGACGCGCTTGATCGTGGCGGCGCGGTACTCGTCGCGGTGCTCCACCCACCAGCTGCGATCCTTGAGCGGCGGCACCGGGGTCAGCACGTAGAGGGTGGTGCGGCTGTCGAGCTTGGCGGTTGGGTCGGTGGCGGCAACGTGTTGGATGTAGAGCGTTGGGTCGCCGCTCGGCACGGGCGAGTCAATGATGCGATCGAGCTCCTCGTTCGGGTTCTCGGGGTGCCAGACGGTGTGATGGGCGAGATCGGGGAAGGTGCGCTTCACCCCCAGGTGCAGGATGTAGGCGCTCGACGACGGGGTGATGTGCTTGAAGCGGCGGCGGCTGAACAAGCCAAGGTGCTCGTCGCCGATCAGGTCGCGATGGGCATGCACGATGTCGGCATTGAAGAGCACCGCATCGGCCTCAATGCGCTCCTCACCAGGCTGGTTCGGTGCCGCTGGGCCGCTGCCGAGTACGCGCGTGTCGCTACGCGGGGCAACGCGCAGTGCGCTGATGCGCTTCTTGCTGATGATGCTGCCGATCGCGTCGGTGCCGTAGCGGAACTCCACGCCAAGGCGACGGGCGAGCCGCTCCATGGCGAGTGGCGCCTCGTGCATGCCCCCCTGCGGATGCCAGGTGCCGAACTTCGCCTCGATGTACGGAATCGAGAGGAAGGCGCCTGGCACGCTCTGCGGCGTGCTGCCGAGGTAGATCGACTTGTAGCGCATCACGTGGCGAATGCGCTCGTCGTGGAAGGTGCTGTTGATGCGGCGGCTATACGGCGTGGCGGCATCGAGACGAATCCCCGCAAGCCACGACATCGGCGCCAGCAGGCTGAGTGGGCTGAGCGACTGACGGAAGAAGGTCTGGTCGAGTTCGCGCCAGAGCTTCTCGCCGCGGCGCATGAAGGCGGGGATCCCCGCCGCGTCACGCGGATCGAGCGCACCGAAACTCGCGGCGAGCTTGGCAAGGTCGCTCGACGTTTCGAGCACGCTGCCGTCGGCGAAGAAGGTGCGCGATGCCGGTTCTACCTTGAGCAGGGTGAGATCGTCGCTCCGCTTCGCCCCAGCAGCGCGCCAGAGCTGATCGAAGAGCTCGGGGAGGGTGAAGATCGTCGGTCCGCTATC
>JAEMRB010000117.1 GCA_016463555.1 Chloroflexota bacterium | reverse complement strand
GAGGCATAGGGGAAGATTGACGGCGCAACGACCTCTGGTGCGGCGGTCGGCTCTGAGCGCTCGTCGCGCACAATACTCTTTAGGCGCGCCAACGAGAGTTCGCCGCGCATCACTTGCGCCGCCAGCTCACTTCGTCGTGCCCGATCGGTGATCTTCATCAACTCGTAGGCGTGGCTGATCGTGTCGGATCGCTCCGCGACGAGCGCGCGGATGTCGGCTGGCGCATGCATCAGGCGCAGCCGATTCTCCACGTAGCCCTTGTCCTTGCCGATGCGCTCGGCCAGCTTGCGGATGCTGTAGCCGAGTTCGCTCGTCATGCGTGCGAAGATCGCCGCCTCATCAAGAGGGGAGAGGTCCTCACGCTGGAGGTTCTCGATGATCGCAACCTCAAGGGCGATCTCATCGCTCATCGCCTCAACGATTGCAGGAATCATCGGCAGTCCGAGCGAGAGCACGGCACGCCAGCGACGCTCGCCCGCGACGATCTCGTAGGAGCCTGGCTCGGTTGGGCGCACGATGATCGGCTGCAGCACCCCATGCTCGCGAATGCTGGCGGTGAGCTCATCAATCGCCAGTGGTGGGAGTGCGAGGCGGGGCTGCTTGGCGTTGACCGTCACGCGGTCGACGGCGATCTGACGTACCGAGCGGTCGCCGTGGGCGCCCTCGGGCGGGAGGAGCGAAAGAATAGCGTCGTCGGGCTCCTGGCCGCTGAGCCCCGAATCGCCCGTTGGCTGCTTCCCCTTCGGCATGCTGCCTCCTCGTTTCGCTTCGTGCGCCTTACGGCCCACCGTTTCGCCGCATCGTACCGCGCAGGGGGTGTGGGAGAATCGTGCGGAGCGAAGTGCCCGTAACGGGGCAGGAGGGAGGTGAGCGTGGGTAAGGAGCAGGGGCGCGACGCCGCGCGCCACACGACCACCTCAGGCGCACCCCTCGAAACGAGCTACGGCCCGAACCCATCGCGCGACGCCGCCGTAGAGATCGGTGCACCGGGTGCCTTCCCGTACACGCGTGGCGTGCAGGAGACGATGTACCGCGGCCGCCTCTGGACCATGCGCCAGTACGCCGGCTTCTCAACGGCACGCGAATCGAACGAGCGCTATCGCTACCTCCTTGAGCAGGGCCAAACCGGCCTCTCGGTCGCCTTCGATCTGCCAACGCAGATGGGCTACGACTCCGACGCACCAGAGGCGGAGGGCGAGGTCGGCCGCGTCGGCGTCGCCATCGACTCTATCGCCGACATGGAGACCCTCTTCCAGGGGATCCCGCTCGACAAGGTCTCGACCTCCATGACGATCAACTCCACCGCACCGATCCTGCTGGCGCTCTACGTGGCCGTAGCCGAGCGGCAGGGGGTCTCGCGCGCCGAGCTCTCGGGAACGACGCAGAACGATCTCCTCAAGGAGTACATCGCTCGCGGTACGTACATCTTCCCGCCCGAGCCATCGCTGCGCCTGATCACCGACGTCTTTGAGTGGTGTGCCACCGAGCTGCCGAAGTGGAACACGATCAGCATCTCGGGCTATCACATGCGCGAGGCGGGGGCGACCGCCGCGCAAGAGCTCGCCTTTACGTTTGCCGACGCGATCGCCTACGTCGATGCAGCGATCGCACGCGGCCTCGAGGTGGATGCCATCGCGCCGCGACTCTCCTTCTTCTTCGCCGCGTGGACCGACATCCTCGAAGAGGTGGCAAAGTTCCGCGCGGCGCGACGCATCTGGGCGCGCATCATGCGCGATCGCTACGGCGCCAAGAGCGAGAAGTCGCTCCTCTGTCGCTTCCATGTGCAGACCGCCGGCTCCACACTCACGGCGCAGTCAATTGACAACAATGTTGTTCGCGCCGCATATCAAGCCCTCGCTGCGGTGCTCGGCGGCGCACAGAGCCTGCATGTCAACGGCAAAGATGAGGCGCTCGCCCTTCCAACCGAAGCGTCGGCTCGCCTTGCCCTGCGCACCCAACAGGTGCTGGCCCACGAGGCTGGCGTGGCGGGGACTGTCGATCCGCTTGGTGGCAGCTATGCGGTGGAGGCGGTCACCGATCAGGTGGAGCGCGACGCCCTCGCCCTCATTGCTGAGGTCGACCGGCTCGGCGGCATGGTCGCCGCCGTTGCGGCGGGATTCCCACAGCGCGCGATTCAAGATTCGGCGTACGCCTACCAGCGTGAGGTGGAGAGTGGCGAGCGCGTGATCGTTGGCGTGAATCGATTCGTAGATGAAGAGGTCGAGACGCCAGCCATTGCTCGCATTGACCCGGCACGCGAGCGGGAGCAGGTTGCCGAGCTGCAGGCGTTCCGTACGGCGCGAGATAACTCGGGCGCAAGTGCCGCCATCGCCGAGGTGATCGCCACGGCGAAGGGGAGCGCGAACATGATGCCGCCGATCCTGGCCGCCGTGAAGGCTGGCTGCACCGTTGGCGAGATCAGCGCCGCCCTGCGCAGCGTCTGGGGCGAGCACCGCGAGGCGATGGTCCTATGAGCCTCCCCGTGCGCGGTCGCATTCACCATGTTGCGTCGGTGGTGCGCGACATTGACGCGTCGATCGACTTCCATACGCGCGTGCTCGGGCTGGCGCTCGAGCAGGTTGCCGAGGTGCCAT
>JAEMRB010000116.1 GCA_016463555.1 Chloroflexota bacterium | reverse complement strand
CCATGGAGTTCACTAGCTCGGTCAAGCGCAACATGACCACGGCGGCATATGCCCAGTTCACGGGGCGGGCCAGCCGGTCGGAGTACTGGTGGTTCTACCTCTTCACGGTGCTCGCTACGGCTGCGGCCGACACGTTCGGCGGCACGGTGGGGAACCTTGCCTCGCTCGCCTTCTTCCTGCCAGGACTGGCGCTGGCGGCACGACGCCTGCACGACGTTGGCCGTAGCGGCTGGTGGTTCCTGCTGGTGTTCACCGTCATCGGCATCCCGGTGCTCCTCTACTGGTTGGTGCGGGCCTCTGACGCTGGGCCGAACAAGTACGGCGAGGGGCCAGAGCGCGTGTAGGGGCTCTCGAGGAGCGCCACTCCCGTTTTTTAAAGGCGGGTATGCTGATCACATGATGGATTGGACCTATCCAGAGACGAACGACGAGGCTGGCATCTTTGAGATCGGCCGACGGCTCGCCATTGAGCTTGGTCGGGCGCCCGACGTCACGCGCTTCATCTACGACTCCCGCGAGATGCTGCTGGCGACTCGTGAGATTGAGCGTGGCGCAAAGGGTGGTCGCCTGCTGACCGGATTCCAAACCGCGTCAAAGCTCGAGCACGAGATTGCGCGATACGAGGCGCTGATGGCTGCAGGCACGCGCATTACGGTACTCGCCACCGGCGCAAAGCCGAGCGACCCGAGGCTTGAGCCACTCGACTACCGCGAGCTGCAGCACAGCACGCGCGAGCTCCCCAACCAGTGGGTGCTGGCATCCGATGATCCTGACCAACTCGCCTTCGTTAGCTACGAGATCGGCGACCCTGCGCAGTTCGGCGTGGGTGGCGCGGCAACGGCGGGGAAGCAGTTCGTTGGCTTCGTCAGTGACGACCCTGGTGTTGTTGCACTGCTGATCACCGCCCTCGATGGCGTACCGCGGCCGATCCCCAAGGCGGCGCCCCCTGCGCCATCACCAACGACGGTCTCGCTCGTTGCCGACATCGACAAGATGACCGCCCCCGATGTGCAGGCGGGGCCAGGCGCCGTTGTGATTGCGGTTGGCCGCAACGATGACCGTCGTGCATTCCTTACCGGCGCAGCGATTGCCAAGCGCGATGGTCGGTCAATCGTCCTTGTTGATCGCAGCTCAGAGGGGTTCACCGACCCGTACATGGACCTGCGCGGTGACGATGTCAATCGCCCATCACCAAATCGACTCTTCAACGAAGACATCGCGCGACGCGAGGGGCGAGGCCTGCTCGTGAACTTCCTTGAAGCGGCGCGAATGCTTGGATTAGAGGCGGGCGGCTGGTTCCCCGTGAAGGCTGGCGCCGATGGTCTCGCCGAGGCGGCTCGTCGCTTTGGTGGCAGCATCTTCGTCTTGCCACCTGAGGCCGCGAAGCCGGGCCTTGCAGAGCGTCTTCGTGGCATGGCACTCGACAAGCTCACCGCCCAACTTGGAGCGCCCGTACTCGTTGCTCAGTAGGCGGCTCTTCGCCGCTGCTCGATAACGAAGGGCGTTCCGCTATTACCCCTCACGCCTAGCGCTTGGTTGTGTTCTGCGCCTTCGGCTCGATCGTTACGGGTAGGCGCGGGCAGGTGCAGCGCTCGTCGAGCGGCACGTGCTTTAGGGCGTACTCGATGTGCTCGCCGCAGCCCTCCCAGGTTGGCTTGCCGCAGGTTGCGCAGGCGATCTCGTGGCACATGGTGGTTACCTCTCTGCTGCTGCGGCGGCGCGGTTGTCGTAGTTCGCCGCAGATTCAATCGTAGGGTAGCGCCAGATTCGGGCATAGCCGAAGATCACGATCGGGATCACCGTCTGCAGCACGGCACCAACGATCAGTGCATTTGGCCGGCCGAAGGCGTTGCCCAGCAGGCCGCCCAGCACGAAGCCGAAGGTGGCGCCGAGACCCCACGCAAGCGTGCGGTTGATCGACATGACGCGCCCGAGCAAACGGTCGGGAACCGCCTGCTGACGGAAGGTGGTGACGGGCACGATGTAGATGAGCAGAAAGTAACCGCCAATGAAGAAGTTGGCGATCGAGAAGAGTGGCGCCAACTCGCGCGGCACAAAGGCCGCCAGTGGTAGCAGGAACTCGTTGAGACCGAAGAGGGCGGTGCCGATGATCAGGAGCTTGCCAAATCCCACACGCTTTACCAAGTACGGCGCGCTGATGCTGCCAAGGAATCCACCAAGGAAACCGGCTGAAGCCACTGCGCCGATCAGTGCGGGCTCAAAGCCAAGGTCGATGCGCTGAAAGATGATCGCCTGGCCGATCATGATGCCGTACGCAATATTGCCATTCACCCCTTCGAAAGTGATCAGGCGCAAGTTCGGTCGCACCCAGAGTGCGCGCAGTCCCTCCTTCAGGTCGTGCGCGAGTGAGTTGCGCTTTTTGGGTGACGGCGGCTCCGGCGTGCGAATGGCGCGCAGGCTCACGTAACTCACCGCGAATGTAGCTGCGTCCACCACCATCACGAATGGGGCGCTAAAGATGCCGATCAGCGCGCCTGCCACCCCTGGGCCAACGAACCCTGCCCCCTCGCCCATGATTGCCATACGTGCGTTGAGCTTGAGCAGCGTGACGCCGCTGGCGAGTCGCGGAATGTAC
>JAEMRB010000030.1 GCA_016463555.1 Chloroflexota bacterium | reverse complement strand
CCACCGATGAAGAGCGAGTGGAAACCGAACGCCTGCTGCACATGTGGCTCCTTGAAGAACTTGCCGACCCACCCTTGGAGGAAGCGAATTGCATCAAGGCGCGCCATGGTCGGGAGGAGCTTGACGAAGTCCTTCAGGTTCAAGAAGTTCTGGCGACCGGAGACGAGAATCCCCTCGCGGTGGATCGCACCCGATGCGGCCAGGAACGCCTCGAGCTGATTGGCGTCGTCGTTCGAGAACTTGCGCATCTCGGCGAGCAGCTGCTCGCGGTCGCTACCGAAGTCAAAGTGGCGATCTTCGCCCGTCCAGAAGATGCGGTAGCCCGGCTGCAGTTGGCGCAGCGTGACGTGGTCTGACATCTTCTCGCCAGCTGCGGCGTAGACCTCTTCGAAGAGCCAGGGCATGGTGATGAGCGACGGGCCAGTGTCGAAGGTGTAGCCGCCCTCCTGGATGCGCGAGGCGCGGCCGCCAATCTCGGGGCGGGCCTCCAGGATGGTGACCTGCCAGCCGTCGGAGAGGAGGCGGATGGCCGTGGAGAGGCCGCCGAAGCCGCTCCCCACGATGATCGCCTGTCGACCCCCCTGCGCCATGGAACCCCCAGTACTCGCCGTGGAGGCAGCGCCCCCTGTAGATGCCATCTTAGAGGTGCCGCGTGCGCCGCGCTGAGCACGAATAGGGCCTCCCATTGACGAGAGCGCCCTGCGGGCGGATCATCCGCCCCCAAGGGAGGAGCACCATCCGATGAGTAGTGAGCAGGCACGCGGTCGCGCCGCCCAGAGCCCTGATGAGGGTCTTGACCATGTCAGTGGCGCCCTAGCGCCAGGCGCAGATGACGCCGCCGTTCGCTCCGTCGATCGTGCCGCTGCACTCCTGGTCTGCCTCTCTGAAGCCGACGGCTCCGCCTCGGTCACCGACCTCTCTCACTCCCTTGGTCTACACAAGTCCACGGTGAGCCGACTCCTCTCCACCCTCGAGCGCCGCGGCCTCGTGGAGCAGGACCTTGAGAGTGGGCACTTCCGTCTCGGCGTCGGCATCATTCGCCTCGCACAATCCGCCGAGCGCACCCTCAACCTGCGCGCGATCGCCCTCCCCGAAATGGAGGCACTCGCCAAGGTCGCCCACGAGACGGTCAGCCTCGAAGTCTTCGACGGTGTCGCCGCATCGGTAGCGATCTGCCAGATCGACGGGCCGAACCTCACGCCGATGCCCGACATCACCGGGCGACCACTCGCCATGCACGCCATCGCCTCAGGGAAGGTGCTGCTCGCCTCACTCCCAGAGCGCACCGTCCTCTCGATCGCTCGACGCGGTTTGGTTCGCTATACACCACGCACCATTACCGAACCGCGCGCCCTTCTCGAAGAGCTCGCCACCATTCGCCGCCGCGGCTACGCCGTGGCGATCGGCGAGTGGGACGACCGAATCTCCGCCGTCGCCGTGCCGATCTGTGATGCGCGCGGCACCGTGATCGCCACCGTCGTGGTGTGGGGTGCCGCCACTCGCGTCACTCCTGGGACTCTCCCCGCACTCGTGACTGCGGCGCGAGACGCCGCACAGCAGATCAGCACCAAGTTGGGCTGGAGCGGTAGTCAGCGCCGCGCCGGCATCGTGCCGCACCTCAAGGACAGCGATGCCGAGGAGCAGGAGCGCGAGGTAGCCGACGGCGACGAGGCCGCCGGCTAGTGGGCGACGCGCCAGAGCAGCACGGGATCGAAACCTTCCAGGCTGAGGGGCTCTCCTTCCCACCCGACGCGTCAACGGCCGCAGCGGCAAACGCGCGCGCCGATCTCTATGAGCGTGCCAGCGCCGACCCGGTTGCCTTCTGGGCCGAGCAGGCACGCGAACTCCTCACCTGGCGAAAGCCATTCACGAAAACGCTGGAGTGGGAGCTTCCATTTGCGAAGTGGTTCGATGACGGTGAGCTCAACGTTTCGGAGAACTGCGTCGATCGCCACGTTGCCGCCGGTCGCGGCGAGAAGGTGGCCTTCTACTGGATTGGTGAGCCAGGTGACCGCCGCACCGTTACCTACAACGACCTGTTGCGCGAGGTGCAGAAGACCGCGAACGCGCTGAAGGCGCTCGGCGTGGCCAAGGGCGACCGCGTTGCCATCTACATGCCGATGGTCCCTGAAGTCGCAATCGCCATGCTCGCCTGCGCCCGCCTTGGCGCTGCGCACAGCGTGGTCTTCAGCGGTTTCCCCGCGAATGCGCTCGCCGACCGGATCAACGACGCCACCGCGAAGGTGCTGATCACCGCCGACGGTGGCTACCGCAAGGGAAACTTCTTTGAGCTGAAGCCGATCGCTGACGAGGCGCTCAAGAGCAGCCCATCCGTCACGGGCGTTCTGGTCTACCAGCGTCGCCAGCCAGGCACCGCCGGAACAACAGCGATGCAGGCTGGTCGCGACCACTGGTGGCACGAGTTCGTACCAAGTCAGCCGGCCGAGTGCCCAGCCGATCCGATGCCCGCCGAACAGCTGCTCTACCTGCTCTACACGAGCGGCACAACAGCGAAGCCGAAGGGGATCATGCACACCAGCGCCGGCTACCTGCTCGGCGCCACCTTCACCCATCGCGCCGTCTTCGACATCAAGCCCGACGATGTCTACTGGTGCGCCGCCGACGTTGGCTGGGTCACCGGACACAGCTATATCGTCTACGGCCCGCTGAGCAACGGCGCAACACAGGTGATGTACGAGGGAACCCCCGACACGCCGGCGTGGGATCGCTGGTGGTCCATTGTTGAAGAGTTGAAGGTCACGATTCTCTACTGCGCGCCAACGGCGATTCGCGCCTTCATGCGCCAGGGCGACGAGCATCCGAAGGGGCACAATCTCAGCTCGCTGCGACTCCTCGGCTCCGTGGGTGAGCCGATCAATCCCGAGGCGTGGCTCTGGTATCGCGAGATGATTGGTGGCAACCGCACGCCGATCGTCGACACCTGGTGGCAGACGGAGACCGGTTCGATTCTGATCAGCCCACTCCCTGGCGTCACCACCACCAAGCCCGGCTCAGCGACCTTCCCGCTCCCCGGCATCTCGGCCGATGTCGTTGACGACTCAGGGGCGAGTGTTCCGCTCGGTTCGGGCGGCTACCTCACCCTCACCAAGCCGTGGCCGTCGATGCTGCGGGGCATCTGGGGCGACCCAGAGCGCTACAAAGAGACGTATTGGAGCCGATTCCCCGGCTCGTACTTCGCAGGCGATGGGGCCCGTCGTGACGCCGACGGGTACTACTGGCTCCTTGGGCGTGTGGACGACGTCATGAACGTCTCGGCGCACCGCATCAGCACCATCGAGGTTGAGTCCGCACTGGTCGACCATCACTCCGTCGCCGAGGCGGCGGTGGTGGGGAAGAGTGACCCGCTCACCGGCCAGGCGATCGTCGGCTTCGTGATTCTGAAGAAGGGGATTGACCCAACGCCCGCCCTGCTTGAAGAGCTACGCGCCCACGTGGGAAAGAACATTGGTGCGATCGCCAAGCCGAAGCACCTCGAATTTGTGCCTGAGCTTCCGAAGACCCGCTCCGGGAAGATCATGCGGCGCCTCTTGCGCGACATTGCTGAAGGGCGCAACCTTGGTGACGTAACTACCCTTGCCGATTCGTCGATCGTTGAGGTCATCCGCGCCGCCACGGGCGCCGCTGACGAGTAGGGCGGCACTTTTCCACAATTACCCCCACTTCGGCGAGAACGGTGGAAAACTCCCGCAGCGCCAAGCACTACTTCGTTGATAAGTGCCTTCTGGTACGAGGCTCTGCCCGCGATGCTACTCGTAGCCCGAAGGGGCCAGCGGTGAACCCGCCGACCGAGCAATCGGCCAGGCGGAACGAACTGTGGCGATGACGGGATCGAACCGACAGGCAACTGACGGTGCTGGTGAATGACCACCAAAGCGCGAGGCAACTCGTAGCGGCGGAGCGGAGGGTCACCTGGGAGCTTCGGCTTTACGGCCGGGGCGACTCGATCCGATCTCACAGCGGAGGGGAATCGGCGTGCAAGCGTCGCCCCCAACATCGGATGGCCTCTCGGGTGAACTCTTTCCCCCTACGGAGCAGTGCTCTCTGGCGCGCTCGGTGATGCGTCAGGACTCATCGACGGAGAATCCGATGGGCTTGGTGACGGTGATGGCAACGCTGGGAAGGCGTTCGCAATTACCCCTCTGATCTTGGCGATCGTGGCCGCGTCTAGATATGCCGGATAGGCACTCGGCGCAAAACGGTAGAGGCGCACCTGCGCCGTGGCGGCGCGCGAGAAGAGGTCAACGAGATTCGGCAACGAAGAGCGCGGGAGATCGGTCCACACGTACCCCTTCGCCGCCGCAGCAAGTGCCGGGGCGTTCAAGATGGTTGCAGCGCCGAGCTGATCGCGAATCGCCAGCAGTAGTGCCTGCTGCCGCCGCATGCGGCCGTAGTCTGAATCTTGGTGGCGACTTCGGGCGTAGGCGAGGGCGAGCCGCCCATTGAGGTGTTGCTGGCCAGAATCGATACGCAGTTGGATCGAGCCGAGCACCGGGTCCGGATAGTTCTTGTCGTAGATCGACTCCGTAACGTTCATGTCAATGCCACCCATCGCATCAACCACCTTGATCACGCCCCACAGGTCGGCGACCAGAACCGCATCGATTGGCCGCTGCGCCAGCTCAGAGATTGTTGCGCGGACCGCGGCGATCCCTGAGATGTTCCCCTCGCCGGGCCAGAGCTGTGGATAGTAGAAGGTGGCGTCGGTGTACACCTCGTTGAGTAGTTTCTGGAAGCAGCCGCACGGGCTGGCGTTGCGCGCCGCACCAGGGGGGAGCGGCACTCTCATCATGTTTCGTGGGAAGCCAAACATTGCCACCCGTCCGGTGGCGACATCGACCTCAACGAGCAGCATCACATCCATGCGTCGGCTCCAGCGGTCTGAGCCCGCATCAGAGCCGAGCAGGAGCAGATCAAACTTGCCGTCATCACCCCACGGGATCTCTCCGGGTCGCGCCCACGGCGTCGTGACGGTGAGGGAGGGGAGCGTGCCAGTTCCGCCCCCGCGTCCTACCGAGCTGCCAGGACTTGCCACGGGCGATGCATCTGGGGATGGGCTCCCCGCACCTGTGGCGGTGGGATCGAGACTCGCCGAAGGCGTTGGTGATGTGTCGGCAAACGTTTCGTTCAGGAGCTCATCGAACGCGATCAGCGAGCGGCCCACGGTGAGGTGAGGCGCCACAACGAGTAGCAGGGTTGCAGCGGCGACCAGCACGCGCTCCCGTCGCGGCAACCGTGCGCCGCGGAGCAGGTGCGCGAGGGCACCGAGGCGCCACGCGGCGAGAAGGAGATTGAGCACCCCCAGGAGGAGGAGGGCACCTGGGGTCACGAGGATGATCAAGAGTTGCGTGGTGCCACCAAGGAGCAGCAGAACTAGCGTCGCCCCGATGATGGCAAGTGCCGGAGCGGCGAAGAGTGAGGCGCGACGTCGATCACCACGCGCGAGGTGACCGAGTCCAGGGAAGGCCGCAGTCAAGAGCGCGGCGCGTAGGGGTGAACGCTTCAGGGGATTACGTGAGGCGGTGGCAGGTTTCATTGCCCCCATCCTCTCCCATCTGGGAGATGCGTGGCGGCTCGCGGCTTATTCAGCCAGTGGGAGCGCGCGACCCTTCACCTTCGCTTCGGCAGCCTTCGCCGCCCATGCGCCGAGGACCTCATCCTTGTGCGGTCGAATTGGGCAGTGGCCATCCTTGTTTCCCGACTCATCGCAGTAGCCGAGCGGCACGCACTTCGGGGCAAGGAAGCTGCCGAGGAACGGGCTCACCGCAAACACCTCGTGGCGAATGAGCTGGAAGAGGCGGCGGATCTCCCACTGCGCCATGGTGCAGAGGCGTAGCCCCGACATGTGGATGAGGGCACGCAGGTTGACGGTCATGATCAGGTTGGTACGCGTGGCGTTGGGAAAGACGAAGCGCGCATCTTCGGCGGGGATGCCTGCCGCCACGAGGTCGCCGTAGAGGCCGAGTGCACCCTGGGTCGCCTCCTCGAATCGGGCACGAACCGTCTCATCGGCCTCGGCGATAGATCCAGGGAGCATCGTCGCCGCCTTCTTGAAGGTCACGTAGCGTTGCGACTGCTGATCGAACGCCACGCCGGCGCGGTGGCGTACCAGTTGGTGACTGAGTGTTCGGGTGACGCCCGTAATGGCAAAGGTGAAGACGATGTGCTCAATGGTGCTGCCGTGACCCGACTCAATGACGCGGCTGACCAGCTCCCGCTGCTTCACTGGGTCGATCTCGCCCGCTGCGGCGCGGCGATAGATCTCCTCTGGTGGCAGTTCGGAGTAGCAGGTGCGACAGGCGGTGTAGATGATCGGCACATACGAGCGTTCGACAATCTCGCGATTCGGAAAGAGCATCGTGGCCTTCATGCCAAGCTCGTGACGACCAGGGTTCTTCGGAATCCCGCTCTTCTGCTTCTCGCTCATCTCAGTAGTAGTCCGAGCAGGAGAGGAAGTAGCCGCATTCGCAGATCATCTTGCACTTGCGATCAATCATTTGCTTGCCGCAATTGGCGCAGCAGGTCATCACCAGGCCCGGATCAATATCTGCCAAGGGCGTTGACGCGACCGCCACCGGGATGCTCTCGTCACTCGTTGGGGCTGGGGCGGGTTGGTTCAACATCTGGAGGATCCTACCGCTCCGCGGGAGAGGGTGCGGGGTGCGATGCCTCCCAGGGAGCGCCAAGGCCAAGTCGCGCCCCAATCAGCAGGCGCGCCTCAGCCAGCACCATGCTGGTGGGGGTGCCGCTCGGCAGCACGTGCACGACGTCGAGGTCTGCGGGGCCAACCACCAGGCGACGTCGAACGAGATCCACGAGCTCTACCCAGGCATCGCCGACGAGCAAGAGTGGCCGCGCATCACTGACTTGCAGCAGGTTCCAGGCAACGGCGATCTCGGCAAGGGTCCCAATCCCGCCATCCAGACCGATCAGCAGATCCGCCTCCGAGAAGAGGCGCAGCCGGTCGAAGAGGTCGGCGGAGTCAACACGGCGCGTGACCGCCTCATTCGCTTCTAGGCCATCCCACGAAGTCACCGTGTAGCCGAGCACCTCACCACCTTTTGACTTGGCCCCGCGGGAGGCGGCGCCCATGATCCCCTCGTAGCCGCCGGTGGCAACCGTGAACCCTGCCTCAGCGAGCGCCGCACCAAGGTCGAAGGCGGCAACCCACCGCGGATCACTGTCAGGGAGGCGCGCCGAACCGTAGACGCCCACGATGAGGCGCTCAGTCATTGCAGCGCGTGTTCTCAGGGGGCAGGGTGCCGCTCACAAGGAAGGTGATGGCCGCCTCGTCGATGCAGGCGCTCTTGCCGCCAACGCCGGTGTGCCCCTCGCCGACGTAGGTCAGCAGGTAGCCGCTCTCAAGCAGCGCTGCCATGCGCTGCGACCAGGCGTATGGCGTCGCAGGATCCCCAGTGGTACCCACCACCAAGATCGGCGCAGCGCCAGCTCCATTCACGAGCGCTGGTAGCGGGTCGGCACTCGTATACGGCCATACGCCGCAGAGCAGGCCACTGGAGGCGTGACCTGCGGCGAAGTCTGGCGCCTGGCTGACGAACTTCTCGTAGATTGCCTTGTAGCGCGCGATCGATGGCGTGGTTGGTGAATCAATACAGCTGATCGCCGGGAAGGCCTCCATGATGTTTGAGTTATACGTGCCGTCTTCGCCGCGATCCATGTACGCGTCGGCGAGGAGGTTCAGCAGATATCCATCGCCCTCGCTCGCCCCTGCGAGCCCCTGCACGGCGTAGTCCCAGTAGTCGCGGTTGTAGAGCGTCATCCGCACGCCAGTCCAGGCGATGACAGAGTTCAGCTTGCGCCCATCTTCGAGTTCAATCGGCTGGTCATCGAGGTTGTTCATCAGCGCATCAAACGCGGCGCGCGATGAGCCGTCGCCAAATGGGCAGGCGGCATCGGCATCGCACCAGGCGAAGAGGCGATTGAGCGCGCCCTGGATTGACACCCCCTGCTCGCCGTACTCGGACTCGTCGGTCGGCGCCATGTCAACGGCGCCGTCAAGGATCATGTGGCCGGTTGAGGTGGGGAAGAGGGTTGCATAGACCGCGCCGAGTGCGGTGCCGTAACTGAAGCCGAGATAATCCAATTTGGCTACGCCAAGGCCGATCCGAATGCTCTCCATGTCGCGTGCTGAAGCGGTGGTGCCGATGTAGGCGAGCATCTCGCCCGTGCCAGCCTTGCACTTGTCGGCAAACCACTGCGCGTCGTTGAGCGCTGAGGCCCAGTCCGCTGCGGTCGGCCGATCGGTGATACCCGGCGTTGCCGCATAGTCATCCATCTCGGAGTCACTGAGGCACTCGACGGGTGCACTGCGCTGGACGCCGCGCGGGTCCCACGAGACGAGGTCGAAGCGATTGCCGATCTCGGCTGGCACCACGCCACGACCCGACCCGGCGAGGATGTTGATGCCCGATGCGCCAGGGCCACCAAAGTTCAGAAGGAGTGGGCCGACCTTGTTCGCCTGGTCGGCGGCTGGAAGGAGGGCCACGGCAACGTCAATCGTCGGCCCATCAGGCGTCAGGTAGTCGCGTGGGACGGTGATTGTGGCGCAGAGGAGTTCTGGGTTCCCGCCAGTGACAGGGTCGGCGACCGGACAGCTCTGCCAGTCGATCGTGCCGCTCGGGATGAAGGTGGCCGTTGGGCTCGGCGATTCGGCGACCGGCTCCGCACAAGCAGTGGTCGCTAAGGCGACGACGAGGAGCGCGGCGATGGCGAGACGAGCCTGGCTCCCTTTGGCGTTGCGCATCGGGGCCTCCTCTCCGTTCAGTTGTAGCAGAACGCCCCAGCCGCCAAAGGCGACCGGGGCGTGCTCTGCACCAGGTTCCGCGTTAGATCAGCTGCAGCCGCTCGTCGTACCGCAGGTCATGCACTTGTAGCAGGCTGCATTGCGCACCATGATCGCGCCGCACTCCATGCACGCTGGTGCATCGGACTGGTTCTGGAAGCCGAGCCCAGCGACCGCCAGCACACCGCCCGTTGCCGCAGGTGCGGCTGGAGCAGCTACTGGCGCTGGGGTTGTGATCGCGACGGGAGCCGAGACCGACCCCGTTGCGCCGCCGCCCTTGCCGCAGGCGCAGTTCGGACCGCACGACTCCACCGCACCCACGCGAACCGTGGTTGGGAGGGCGCCGAGGACCGGACCGCCATCGGTGCGCTCCTGTAGGCCGAGGATCTCGCGATCGCCGGCTGGCAGGAAGCGGCTTCCGAGGTAACGGAAGACGTAGTCCACGATCGACTTCGCCAGTGGGATCTCGGCGTTGCCGGTGAATCCGCTTGGCTCAAATCGCACGTGGGCGAACTTGTTGACCAGGTCACGGAGTGGCACGCCGTACTGCAGTGCCACGCTGACCGAGGTCGCGAAGCTGTCGACGAGGCCGCTCACGGTGGAGCCCTCCTTCGCCATCTTCAAGAAGATCTCGCCCGGCTGTCCATCCTCGTAGAGACCGACCGTGAGGTACCCCTCCTGGCCGGAGATCTCGAAGCGATGGGTGATTGCCGTGCGCTCCTTTGGCAGGCGTCGTCGCGCTGCACCGGCACCAGGCAAGATCGCAGCGGCGACTTCGGCAATTGCCGCTTCGTCCTTCTTCTTGCTGGTGTTGAGCGGCTGCGAGCGCTTCGAGCCGTCGCGATAGATCGCGATCGCCTTGAGGCCAAGCTTCCACCCTTCCAGGTAGACGCTCTCAATCTCTTCGGCGGTGGCAGCCTCTGGCATGTTCACCGTCTTCGAGATTGCGCCGGAGAGGAACGGCTGCGCCGCCGCCATCATGCGCACGTGGCCCATGTACTGGATGGAGCGCTGGCCATTCTTCGCCTTGAAGGCGCAGTCGAAGACCGAGAGGTGCTCGTCCTTCAGACCTGGGGCACCCTCAATCGTCTCCTGCTCGTCGATGTACTTGAGGATCGCGGCGACCTGCTCGGCGTTGTAGCCGAGCTTGACGAGCGCCTCTGGGACCGTCTGGTTGACGATCTTGAGGAAGCCTTCGCCGACGAGCTTCTTGTACTTGATCAGGGCGATGTCTGGCTCAATGCCGGTCGTGTCGCAGTCCATCATGAATGCGATCGTTCCGGTTGGCGCCAAGACCGACACCTGCGCGTTGCGGAAGCCGTGCTTCGTGCCGAGATCGAGTGCTCGATCCCAGGCATCGGTTGCCGCGTTCGCCAAGTCCTTCGGCAGCGTTGCCGTTGGGATCTGGCGCGAGGCATCACGGTGCTTGCCGATCACGCGAAGGAACGGCTTCTCGTTCTTCTTGTACTCAATGAACGGTCCGCCGTGTGCCGCCGCCGT
>JAEMRB010000029.1:4900-10375 GCA_016463555.1 Chloroflexota bacterium | reverse complement strand
AGCACAGGGAGCCCCCGTCGCCATTCGTATTCTCCGCGAGCAACAGCGCCTAGAACTGGATTGGCGCGATGGTCATATGAGCGTCTATGAGGCGATCCCACTGCGATGGCTCTGCCCCTGTGCCTACTGTCGTGGTGAGGCTGGCCTCCCCGGTTGGCTCGACGCCAATCCAACCCTCAGCCCAAGCCAGACGAAGCTTGAGGGCGGCGAAATGGTTGGGAGCTATGCGCTCTGCCTCTTCTGGGGCGATGGGCATCGCACCGGCTACTACACCTGGCCGCTCCTGCGACAGCGCTGCTCCTGCGCTAGCTGCATGAGTGCCCCACGATGACGCTTGGCGTCAGTCGCGAGCTCTCGCTCCTCGCCTTCAATGCGCGCGTTTTGACTGAGGCGTCAAACAGCAAGCGGCCGCTCCTCGATCGCTTCCGCTTCCTTGGCATCGTCGCATCGAACATCGATGAGTTCTACGGCGTGCGCGTTGCCGGTATTCGAGATCAGCAGGTCGCCGGCGTACGCGCCCCAGGACCTGACGGTCGAACGCCCGACGTGCAGCTTGCACTGATTCGCGAGGCGACCGACCTCCTTACCGAATCGGCACAAGAGAGTTGGGGCACCCTCGTCGAAGAGCTGCGCAGCGCGGGGTTGCCACTTCGAAGGTGGGCTGACCTCGATGCCGCCGAGCAGTCCATCCTCACGGAGCGGTTCACGCGAGAGATCTTCCCAGTGCTAACTCCCCTCGCGGTTGACCCGGGCCACCCCTTCCCGCTGATTAGCTCGCTCAGCCTCTCGCTCGCGATACGGCTCCGTGCACATGACGACCAGGAGATCTCACTTGCGCGCGTAAAGGTGCCGACAATCCTCGGACGCATGGTGCAATTCGGTAATGGCGACTGGATCTTGATGGAAGAGCTGATCTTGGCCCACCTTGACCTCCTCTTCCCTGGCACAGAGATCCTGGACGCACACCTATTCCGAGTCACGCGCGACGCCGACCTCGACACCGCTGAGGACGAAGCGGACGACCTTCTGGAAGCAATCGAAGAGGGGCTCCGCCAGCGCCGATTCGGCAGCGTGGTGCGACTAGAGGTGGGCCCCGAGATGCCGAGCGCGTTGCTTGAGATGCTCTTGGTGGGACTTGAGATCAGCCAGCGCGAGGTGCAGGTTGTCGAGGGGATGCTTGACCTCTCCGTCGCGCTGCAAGTCGCGAGCCTCCCTCGCCCAGAGCTTCGAGCTCCGCGATGGCAACCGGTCACGCCAGCGCGTATCACTGCGGCTAAGTCATCCGCGTCACCAAACGGCGACATCTTCAAGGTGATCGCTGAGGGCGACCTGCTGGTGCACCACCCATACGAGAGCTTTGAGGCGAGCGTCGACCAGTTCTTTGCCCAGGCTGCCGACGACCCTGAGGTCCTCTCCATCCGCTCCACGCTCTATCGCACCGGAGCGACCTCAAGCATCCCTGCACACCTGATTCGCGCCGCCCAGGCTGGCAAGGAGGTGGTGGTGCTGGTCGAGCTGAAGGCGCGCTTCGACGAGGCGGCGAACATCGAGTGGGCGCGACGACTCGAAGAGGCGGGGGCGCACGTGGTCTACGGCGTGATGGGCCTCAAGACGCACTGCAAGGCGACGCTGATCGCGCGACGAGAGGGCTCCTCGATTCACCGCTATGTGCACCTCTCCACGGGCAACTACAACCCGAAGACGGCACGCGGCTACACCGACATCGGCCTCTTCACCACGAACGATGGGATCGGCACCGATGTGGGGGTCCTCTTCAACTTCCTGACTGGTGCTGCGCGCACCTCGGCCTACAAGCGCATCCTCGTAGCGCCAGATCACCTGCGCAGTGAGATCAGGGGGCGCATTGATCGTCTCGCTGAACAGGCACGAGGTGGAGCTGAGACCTCCATCACCATCAAGGTGAACGCCCTCATCGATCCTGAGATGATTGCGGCCCTCGACCACGCCGCCGAGGCGGGTGTCTCGATGGACCTCATCGTGCGTGGCATGTGCGGGCTTCTACCGAATCCGGCGCGCCATGGGGATCGCCTGCGGATTCGCTCGGTCATCGGTGACTACCTGGAGCACAGCCGCATCTATCGCTTTGCGGGGCCAGATGGGGTTGAACTCTTCGCCGGAAGTGCGGACCTCATGGAGCGCAACCTCGACCGACGCGTGGAGGTGCTCTTCCCACTAGAGGAGGGTGAGGTGCGTCGCAAGGTTGATGAGATCCTCGCCGCACTGCTCGCCGATACCTCAAACGCATGGGAGCTCCAGCCAGACGGGGCCTGGGAGCGCCTCACAGAGACGGGCAACTCATCGTTCGAAACCTTGCGACAGGTGTCAATCGCCTCTTCTCAGGCATAATCTCGCCATGGAGCGCGAGTTGAAATTTCTTCTCGATCACGCGCGCATCCCCGCACTCCCCAACGGCTACCGAACGGCCGAAGCTCAGCCCATACTCCATCTCCTTGATGAGTACCTGGACTATCGCGGCCAGATTCTCGCCGCCGGCTGGCGACTGCGACGGCGCCGATCTGATAGCGACACGCTGCGGTACACGCTCAAGTCCGAGCGATCCGATGGCACCTCAGGACCGCTGAGTGAGCGGATAGAGATTGAACGCGCGCCAGAACGGAACGAAGAGCTCCCCCCTGAGATTGTCGCGACGCTCGCGGAGGCTGGAGTTGATGTGGCCCAGGTGCTCGATCGCCTGCAGCCGTATCTCACACTTCGCCAGGAGCGCCAACCGGCGGCGCTCTCGAATAGCGACGGGGAGATTGCGCTGCTCAGCGTGGACGAGGTACGCGCGGGTGCACCGATACCCGAAGGAGAGTGCCGCTGGACTGAACTTGAGATTGAGTTCCTCGCCACCGTTTCGCTCGAGGCTCGTGATCGTGCAGCCAGCGAACTCACCGCGTGGTTCGCGACGCAACCCGGCGTTACAGTTGGTGGCGAATCTAAGGTTGACCATGCAGCTCGGCTGCTCTCAATCTCGCTCTAGCGCGAGGAGCCTGCCCGAGTCTCCATGACGAGGGTTGGGAGGGCCTCGCGCCATCCATCACCCGCTCGCGCTACGGCGACGACCAAGCCTTCGCGAATACCGCCGCGGTCAACGGTAACCTCGCGCGCGGTGGTTCGCTGAAGGAGCGCCTCTACAATCGCAATACCAGCTGGAAGGAGTCGCGCGCGGCGCTGCGAAATTGCGAAGCGTTCCGCGACCTCCTTCGCCGTCAGTGCCACGAGCCGCTCCCCCATCGCTGCGAGATCATCGCGGTGAATGGTGCGACTAATGAGAGTTGCCGGAACAAGCTTGAGAAGGCGCGTAGCGGTCCCGCCAACCAAGATGAGACGGTGGACATCGGCAACGGTAAGGTCGGCCAGCGCGATCTGGGCGTGTCGACGGAGCTCCTGCCACTCTCGCGGACGCGGTGGGTCCTGATACGAGACGCGCGCCATGAGGCGCGCGGAGCCAACCGAGATACCGATCGCGCGCGGAAGTTCGCCAGGGTGGAGTTCAACGGCTTCGGTCGAGCCACCACCAATATCAACGACAAGCTGTGGCAGAGAGTGGTCGTGTCCATGGTGAAGGCCAAGAACGGTGAGGAGCCCCTCCTCCTCATGAGTCAGCACGATCGGCGCGCTGAGCTTTGGTAAGCGCAGGGCACGAAGCACACTCTCCTGATCACGGGCGCGGCGGAACGGTTCGGTGGCAACGACAAAAAGCTCGTCGGCACCCAGGATGCTGGCTCGCGTGCGAAATGCCGCGAGCGCCTCACTGATCGCTGTCGTGGCCTTGCGCCCGATCATTCGATCCTGTTCGACCAGCCGACCGAGCTCAATCGGCATCGACTCATCGGCGATCACCTCTTGGCGCACCCCGTCCGAAACCGCCACGTACAGGTGGGTTGAATTGGAGCCGATATCGACCACGGCACAGACCCGCGGGATGCCAGCCTCAGAGCTCCCCACCCGGCCACGGGCAGCCTTGGGGGGGCGAGGGGCACCGCCTGGACGCGGCCTCGCCGCGTGAACACTGCGTGAACGACGAGCAGGCAACATCCACGCATCCTAACCGTGAACCGTGATTCCCTCTTGGAGGGGCTAGGGCGGTAGGATGTGGACCAATTAGCGGAGAGTGAGGAGGGGAAATGGCAGCAGGAGACGACCACGGCCGAGTTGAGAACGAGATCGAGGAGATCCTTGCACGCACCGCGTCCGACGGGGCCACGGCGGCGCCACAGGGTGCCCGCGAGCCGCTAGATCGTGAACTTCGCTCAATAAAAGAGACCGTGATCCGCATGGGGAGCATGGCGGAGGCGGCGATCCGTGACGCCCTCGATGCGCTCGTCACCCACGACGCCGAGAAGGCCACGGCGGTCATCATCGGCGATCGAAAAATCAATGACATGCAGCACGAGGTGATCACCGCAATCACCACCACCATCGCAACACAGAGCCCGGTGGCCCGCGACCTGCGCAACCTCCTGATGATGAACCACGTGGCGTACGAGCTCGAGCGAATTGGCGACCACGCAGCTTCTGTTGCAAAGATCGCCGCGCAGCTTGCCCCGGAGCCAGCGCTGCAGCGCTACCTGCACCTGCCTGAGATCGGCGAGCTAGCGGCAACGCAGCTGCACGGCATCCTGATGGCGCTCGTTGACGTTGACCCTGTTCGCGCCCGCGAGGTAGCGGTCAGTGACGATCAGATCGACGCCCTCTATCGACAGTCATTTGATGAGTGCATCCGCCTGATGGAGGCGGACAAGTCAAACGTTGCCCGCGGCACTCGCCTCCTCTTCGCAGCACACTACCTTGAGCGCATCGGCGACCGCACGACCAATATCGCCGAAGACATCGTCTACCTTGCCTCTGGAGAGGTTGAGGACCTCAATCCTTGAGTTCAGACCGCGCCTCTTCGGCCAACGATTTGAAGCGCCTCTACATCGTTCGCCATGCTGACGCTGGTGATCCAGCCGAATGGATTGGCCCAGATTCAGAGCGCCCACTCAGCTCGAAGGGGGTCAAGCAGGCCGCCCGACTTGCGGCGGCACTCGTTGCTGCTGGCACCAACGTTGGATCCCTCCGCACCTCGCCGGCTCGCCGCTGCACCGAAACCTGCGCCGTAATCGCCGCAGCGCTAGAGACCACCGCCACCATCGATGATCAACTCGCCGACGGCCCAACAGCAGCCTACGTCGCCAAGCTCCTCTCTCGGCGTAGTAACGACGCCCTACTCCTCGTTGGGCACCAGCCGCACCTTGGAAGCCTGATCGCCGAGCTGACCGGCATCGCAACAATTCCCGTTGAGAAGGGGTCGATGATCCGCATCGACATCGCCGCCCCATACACGCCGGGGAGCGGCCATCTCGTTGCGCTCGTTCCACCTGCGCACCTACGCGCTCCGAAGAGCGAGCGTTAGCGCGTCGCCGCGCGAGCGGCGGTAGCCCCTTCACCCTCAACGCAGAGGGCAGT
>JAEMRB010000029.1:0-4800 GCA_016463555.1 Chloroflexota bacterium | reverse complement strand
AGTACGCCCGGGTAGAAGCTTGAGACGACGACCCCCTCCACCTCTGTTCCGCGAGCGGCAGTGAGTGTCGCAAAGAGCGCATCGGTGGGCTGCTCTTTTAGCTCTAGGTCGATCAGCGTGGTGGTCGGCATGGCAGCCAGCGCCTCGGCGAGCGTCGGCACACCTAAGCCCACTAGCTCGTCAACTGAGAGTTCACTGACACGCCGTGGCACCCCAAAGATTCGATCCAGCGTCTCATCGTGCACGATCACCGCTACCCCTTCGGTGCTAAAGCGCACATCGAACTCCACACCATCGCATTGCTCCGCGCCTGCGACGAGAGCGGCGAGGCTGTTCTCCCGGAGCGTTGCATCGTGGGCCCCGCGATGTGCGAGGAGCAGCGGGCGCTGGAGTGCCTCGCGGGCGTGACCGATCGCGCTAGAGCGACGGGTCAGGAGGCGGCTCCGGCGGCTGGCAGCGTCATCGTGAAGGTCGTTCCAACGCCAGCGGTTGAGGTAACGGTGATGTCGCCACCGTGACGGAGAACGGCGTGTCGGGCGATCGCCAGACCGAGTCCGGTTCCGCCACCACCGACGGCCCCTGCGCCACCGTCAACTCGCTCCACGGTGAAGAAGCGCTCGAAGATGCGTGAGAGGTGGGCGCGGTCAATGCCAATGCCGTGATCGACCACCGCAATCTGTGTCCCGCCATCGCCGAGTCGGTCAATCTGTAGCTCTACTCGCCCGCCCTCACGGCTGTACTTCACGGCGTTATGGACGAGGTTCGCCACCGCCTGGCGTAGTCGATCGCGGTCGCCAGAGATCAGGAGTGGGCCCGCCCCGATCACATCAATGCCACCACCGTGCTGCGCCGCAACCGGAGCGAACCGCTGCGCGACCTCCTCGGCCAAGGCGACGAGGTCGAACTCGGCCTTGCGGAGCCGGATCTCACCCGCCTCTAGCGTGGCGAGGTCGAGCATCTCATCGGCCATCTGCACGAGGTGGAGCACCTCAACCTCGATTTTGGCACTGCGGCTCGCCACACCAGCGACATCACCCTTCGCCGCCGCGCCGCCAATCGTCTCCGCGAGGAGGCGAATCGTTGAGAGCGGTGTGCGCAGCTCGTGCGAGAGGTTGTCAACAAACTCTGTGCGGATCTGTCGCAGTCGACGCACCTCAGTGAGGTCGCGCAAGACCAGCCAGGCTCCGCCGTCACCATCAGGTGCCGCCACAACAGAGACGTGCCGTGCCTCGTCGGAGTGCCCGATTCGACCATCACGAATGTCAATCTCGCCCCGATGCACCTCACCTGCGATCGCCTTCATGGTGAGCTCCTCCAGCCGGAAGTCGACGGTCGCTTCGATCAGCGGCATGCCACGGAACTGCACGTCGCCGCGCGCGAGGATCTCGCCAGTGACGGGGCTCGCGGCGCGAATTACGAGATCGGAGCCAACACGAAGGATGGCGTCATCGGTCGCCTCAAGGAGGGCGTTCAGGTGCTCAGAGCGGCGGTCGGCGCGATCCCAGGCAACGTCTGCCCGGCTGCTCTCACGCGCTGCGCGATCGGCCTCGGTTGCAACATCTTGCGCTGTGAAGCGGCGGACGATCAGATAGGTGATCCCTGCAGAGATCAGTACCGTTGCGAGCCCGATGACGAAGTCTGGCATCAGGCGGCTGGGTGAGGATCGCGCGCCGCATGCCGCGGTGGATAGCCGCGCGCGAGTAGCTCCGCCTCAACGGCGGCACGGTCGCTGGCCTGTGCGGCACGAATGGCGTCAAGCACTTCGCCAATCGGGAGAACGCTGCGCTCGCCCGTCGATCGACGTGTGACCTCTGCGCCGCCAGCCTCAAGCGAGCGTGGTGAGATGGTGATCATCCATGGGGCACCGATCAGTTCGGCGTCGGCGAACTTCACGCCAGGGGTCTCGGCGCGATCATCTACGAGCAGCTCGATGCCAGCAGCCTCCGCCGCCGCCTCAAGGGCGAGTGCGATCTCGGTGACCTTCGGATCCTTGTTCGCGCCAACGATCGCAACCTGCGCGTCAAACGGGCTGATCGAGATCGGCCAGGAGAGGCCCTTCTCATCGTGGTGCGCCTCGGCGATACAGGCCACCGCGCGGCCAACGCCAATCCCGTAGGAGCCCATCACGATCGGGTGCGAGACCCCCGCCTCGTCGGCGTACGTCGCACCCAGCGCGCCGGTGTATCGCGTACCGAGCTTGAAGATATTGCCAACCTCGATGCCGTTCTCGATGCGTAGATGGCCGCCACAGGCGAGGCAGGCATCGCCCACCTTTGCTGAGGCAATGTCGGCGACGGCGGTCGGTGTGTAGTCTCGGCCGACGTTCACGCCAGTAAGGTGATAACCCGCCTTGTTCGCCCCAGCGACCATGTTGGCGGTCGACGCGACCAGCTCGTCTACGACCACGGTTGCACCCTTGATCCCAACAGGGGATGCGTACCCTGGCTCCATGCCAGCGGCGCGGATCTCCTCCTCGCGGGCGGGCCGCAGGTCGCGTGCGCCGATGGCGTTGGTCAGCTTCGTCTCCTCTACCTCATCATCGCCGCGCACAATGGCAACGATCAGTCGCCCGTCGCGATCGGCAAAGAAGACCGCCTTGGCACAGGTCGATGCAGGAACCTTGAGCTGTGCCGCGAGTTCATCAATGGTCGATGCGCCTGGCGTTGCGATCTCCTTGAGCGGCTCCTGTGGCGCACTCGCTGGGATCTCGCGCTTCACGGCGGCGACCTGGCGGTTTGCGGCAGCGCCGCAGCCATCGCAGAGCACGAGGCTATCTTCGCCAAACTTGCTGAAGGCCATGAACTCGTGTGCGAGCGAGCCGCCCATCATGCCAACGTCGCTGGCCACGGCGATCGCCTCGAGCCCGAGCCGCGCGAAGATGCGCGTGTAGGCGTGGTAGTAGAGCTTGTAGGAGCGGTCGAGGCCCGCCTCATCACGGTCGGCGCTGTAGGCGTCCTTCATCGTGAACTCGCGCACGCGAATCAGTCCGCCGCGCGCTCGTGGCTCGTCGCGCCACTTGGTCTGAAAGTGGTACATCTGCTGTGGAAGTTGGCGCCACGAGTTGATCAGCTTGCGCAGCAGGTCAGTGACGACCTCCTCGTGTGTCATTGCCAGCACCATGTCGCGGCCACCACGATCGTTGAAGCGGCCCATCTCTGGGCCGATCTGGTCGTAGCGCCCAGTCTCGCGCCAGAGGTCGGCGGGATGCACGACCGGCATCAGCATCTCCTGCGCGCCGATCGCATTCATCTCTTCGCGGATCACCTGGGTGACGCGCATGTTGACGCGCATGCCGAGTGGGAGAAGCGAATAGATTCCAGCCCCTAACGGCCGAATGTACCCAGCGCGCAGCAGGAGGCGATGGGAGGGCATCTCCGCGTCGGCGGGGTCCTCCCGGAGGGTCGTAAAGAAGAGTTCACTCATGCGCATGTGGTCAATCCTACCCGCGAGCGGGGCTCTCGTTCAGGAGGGGTGTGCGGATCAGGCTGGGCGGCGGAGAACGTAGCCGATCCCGCGAACCGTCTGGAGGGCCACTGGCTCGGCTGGGATCGCCTCCATGGCCTGGCGCAGGGCGTGCATGTGCACGTCGACCGTGCGTGTTTCGCCCGCATAGTCGTAGCCCCAGACCTTGTCGAGGAGCTGCTCACGGGTGTACACACGACCCGTGTTCTCAATGAGGAACGCCAGCAGCTGGAAGGCCTTCGGCTTGAGGTGCACCACGGTGCCGTCTCGCAGTACCCGCTGACCCTCGAGGTCAATCTCCGCCTCGGCAATGCGGAGACGAGAGCCCACCGCTGCAGAGCTCACCCCAACGTCGGCGCGGCGAAGCACGGCGCGAATGCGCGCAATCAGCTCGCGCGACGAGAAGGGCTTCGTCACATAGTCATCGGCGCCAAGGTCAAGGCCGCTGATGCGATCGGTCTCGGATGCCTTTGCCGTGACCATGATGATCGGCACGTGCGAGCTGCTGCGAATCGATCGGCAAACCTCAATGCCGCCCATTTCGGGGAGCATCAGGTCGAGCAGGATCAGGTCTGGTGGAGCGGCGCGAAAGGCGGCAAGCCCGGCAGCGCCGGTGTCGGCCTGGGTGACAACGAATCCCTCGCCCGTTAGCGCATCGGCGAGCGCCTCACGGAGGGCTCGCTCATCTTCAACCAGCAGGATCTTGATTGGTTGTTCAGGCACCGCGTCACTCTGAGGGAGCGGTGTTATCGCCATGTAAACGCTAGGTGCCGCTCACCAGTGCGACGGCGGCGTCGAGATGCGCCAGCACGCGGGCGCGGCCAAGGAGGCGCATGCTGTCGAAGAGTGGCGGCGTTGCCGTTCGCCCTGTCACCGCGACACGGAGTGCCATGAAGAGGTCGCCCGACTTCCAGCCCGACGACTCGGCCAGCGCCCGGAGCTGCGCCTCGAGCGGGTCTTCCGCATCAAGGAGTGGCTGTTCGCCCTCGCCAACCGCCTCAGCGATCAGCGGGCGCGCCGCCGCAAGCGCCTGCAGGGTGGTGGCAGCATCCCAACGCTTCGGTACCAGCGCGGCACGATCGTGCTCCAACGCCGTGGCGAAGAGGAAGTCGGTAAGCGTGACCGCCGATGAGAGGAGCGGAATACGATCGCGGATCAACGGGATCAGCGCAACGATCTCCGCGTCGGTGGCAGCTCGCTGCAACGTGCCGTTTGCCGCAGCGCTCGCGTAGAAGGGGCGGAGCCGCACGAGTAGATCCTCGTTGCTCAGCCGTCGAATCCACTGGCCGTTGAGCCACTCCAGTCGGGTGCGGTCGAACACCGCGCCGGCCTTCTGCA
>JAEMRB010000115.1 GCA_016463555.1 Chloroflexota bacterium | reverse complement strand
TGGCAATCCTTATCCCACTCAACAGCCATGACGCACTCAGCATTCGGAAAAACCTTCAGGGCGGCGCGGTGGAACCCGCCGATGCCGGCGAAGAGATCGATGAACTTGACCTTCTTATCGAAGGTCACGCCAACCCAACCTTCTCCTTCACCTCACGCATCGTCTCGGTGACGATGGGCAAGAGGCGGGCGGCGCCGTCGCCGAGGATGTTGTCGATCTCATGCGGCAAGGCGAGGAGCTCGTTGTAGCGCTCGCGGGCGGGGGCGTAGTGGGCGATCAGGCGCTCGGCGAGTAGGCGCTTCATGTCGGCGCAGCCGGTGAGGGCGGCGCGCTCGTTCTGCCAGAGCTCTTCGTAGTTGGCGCTCACCAGCTTGTGCAGCTGGCAGACGTTGCAGGCCTCGGGGTGCCCGGGGTCGCTCTTGAGTGGGCGCTTGGTGTCGGTCACCGAGCCCATCACCTGCTTGGTGATCACGGCGGGGTCACCCAGGATGTCGATGGTATTTCCGAGCGACTTGCTCATCTTCTTCTCGCCGTCGGTGCCCAGAACAACTGGTGAGGTGGTGAAGACGGCCTCTGGCTCTGGGAAGGTGTCGCCGAACTTGTTGTTGAACGAGCGGGCGATCTCGCGGCTCAGCTCCAGGTGTGCGGCCTGATCCTTGCCCACCGGCACCACGCTCGCCTTCGGCAGCAGAATGTCGGCCGCCTGCAGGATCGGGTAGGTGAGGAGGCCGTGGTTGATGTCGTCGGCCTGCTGCAGCTTCTTCTCCTTATAGGTGGGAGTCCGCTCGACCCAGCTCACCGGCGTCACGGTCATCAGGATCCAGGCAAGCTCCTGCACCTCGGGGCGGTGGCTCTGCACAAAGAGGGTGCACTTGTTCGGGTCGAGGCCCAGGGCAATGAGCGCCGCGGCCATCTCGCGCGTCTGGCGTCGCAGCTTCTCGCCGTCGTGCACGCTGGTAAGGGCGTGGTAATCGACGATGCAGTAGATGGACTCGTAGTTCTCTTGCAGCGCCACGTAGTTGCGGATGGCGCCCAGGTCGTTCCCCAGGTGCGGCGCCCCGCTCGGCTGGATCCCCGAATAGGCGCGGATCGGCTGCTTACTCATGGGGGGAGTGTAGCGGGGCGGGGGAGAGAAGAACCCCCTCGGCACGCATCGCTGCGACCGAGGGGGCCCTCTTGCTCCACGAGGAGCGAGTCTCTAGATCGTGTGCGACCTACTTCGCCGTGATGCGGCGGTAGAGCACAGAGCCTGACGCGTACGTGAAGACCAGGCCGACGCCGGTCCCGATCGAGCTAGCGATGCCGGATGGCAGCGAGCTCGTCAGGAGTCCGATGAGTAGGCCGACTGCTGTGAAGACGAACGCACCACCGATGCTCCAGAGGAGAATCTTCATGAGGTGGCCCTGCGTGCGGCTCCACGAAGCCTTGATCGCATCAATGGCACCCATGCCGTCGGCTGCGAACCAGCCGGCCTGCCCAAGGCGCATCGTGAGATAGAGGTAGACCACGAGGAAGAGGATGAACAACCCCGTTGTCACCCCGCCCGCGTTGGCGGCGACGGCGCCACCGATCACCACGACCAACCCCACGATGAAGATGCCGACCGTGGCGAGCGTCACCAAGAGGCCTGCAGCGAACACCGAGAGACCACGCTGACCGATGAGGGCGAACGCCTCACCAATGGTGGGCGTGCCCGTCTTCGCTGAGGTGGCGAGAATTCCGTAGACCTGGCCGTACACGGCAATGAAGATGCCCGTGACGATCGAGATCCCCGAAGCGGTCGCGATTGGGCCAACCATCGCGCCAATTGAGCCCGCGTTCTCAAACCCACCCGCAAGGAGCGGCTTCAGCAGGAGATCCGTTGCGTAGCCAACCCCCACCCCGAGCAGGATGATCGGAAGACTGAAATAAGGCATGAAGAGCCCTCGAACAGCAGACGACACGAAGTCGCTAAAGCCGAGCTCCTTCCCCTTCTTTCCATTCAGTAACGACATGTTCCCTCCCTAACTGCACGCTCAAGATGAGCGCGCTTCGGAGAGTATGGGGCCTGGGGGCGCCGTGCTCAATGGGTGCTCTGCATCCACAACTAAATGGGTAGCCCCCTCCGCTACCCTTACCCCATGGCAGAGCAGACGGGCTGGCAGGGTGAGCGGCTCACGATCGGGCTCCTTGGCGGGGGCACGGTCGGGGCGGCGGTTGCGCGCGGGCTGGCGAGCCGAGCGGAGGAGTGGGGGATCGGCATCGCGGGGATCGCGGTGCGCGATCTGGCCAAGGCCCAGGCAGCAGGTCTTGATCGCATTGCACCACTAACCACCGACCCTGCGGCGCTTGCCGCCTCTGCTGATGTTGATGTCGTCGTCGAGCTCATGGGCGGGCTCGATCCCGCCATGCCAATTGTTGAGGCGGCGCTGAAGGCTGGCCGACCGGTCGTCACGGCGAATAAGCTGCTCCTGGCAACCTTTGGTGCGCGACTCGAATCTCTGGCGCGATCAACCGATACGGCGCTGCGCTTTGAGTCGGCGGTTGCTGCCGGTGTGCCGGTGATCGGCGTGTTGGCGAATGATCTCTCGGCGAATGAGATCACCTCAATCCGCGGCATCATCAATGGCACCACCAACTACATCCTCACCAAGATGGAGAGCGAGG
>JAEMRB010000028.1 GCA_016463555.1 Chloroflexota bacterium | reverse complement strand
CCGCTGGCGTGCAACGGAGGGCGAAGGCAACCTGCCAACCCCACGCGATGGTGCCGCAATGTGGAGTGCCAACGGCACCCTCTATATGGCTGGCGGCACGATCGATGGAGCGGCAACGACAAGCCTGCTTTGGGCGGCGCCAGCCGCCGCGACGGGTATCACCACCTGGACCGCTGTTGAGTTGAGCAATCTTCCTGCAGACGGCGCGCGAGTCGGCGCGAGCGGCGTTGTGATCGGTGCGCATGTGCTCCTTCTCGGCGGTGCGGATGCCTCTGGCGCATATAGCGCGGGGGCACTCTCTGCCGGCACATCGCCAAAGGCGCCCGTCTTCCGCGTCGGCCTCTTCGGCCTCACCGTTCCTGGCTTGGCCCTCCAGGGTGAGGTTGGTCAGCAGATCGGCTTCCTCTCTGCAGCGGGCGCATGGACACTCAACTTCGTGATCATGCTCGGTGCCGCAGTCGCCTACGGGCAGCGTGAGCGCTTCCGTGCGTGGGTCGGCGCGAAGCTCGGCCGCAAGGGCGCATCCGCCCGCTAGTTCGACTCGCTGCCGCCGTATACTTCCGCGAAACACCTGCCCGGGTGTGAAGTGGGAGGAAACATGAACACAGCAACCGCCAAGCGCCTCTACGGCATCAATGCGTTCATCGCGTGGCTCGGCTACGTCATGGTGCAGATAGTGAACATTTTCGGCCTAGTGCCGCGGAGCACTCCATACGACCCAGGCAGCAACTTGTTTGGTGGCCATGCAGAGGGACTCGCTGGAGCCATCGGTCGCGTGTTCGACTCCCACGGATACTTCACCACCTGGTCCAACATTGTGGTGGCAATCACCCTGACGGCGCTCTACCTCAACCCAGAACGCACGGGTCGGATCTTCAACCGCCTTCGGAACACTGGGCTTCTGATGATCACGATGACGATGGTGCTCTACCACCTCCTTCTCGCAGGCTCAGCAAACCCGCAGAGTTGGTTCGCGGTGACCAATCTGTTGCAGCACTACATCACCCCCGTGCTGACGATCCTCGTCTGGGCCATCGCAGGACCGCGCGGCCGATTCCCGCTCGGCGATACGTTCGCCGTCTTCATCATTCCGATCGCGTATCTGGCCTATACGTTGGTGCACGGCGCGATTGCCTCGGTCTATCCGTATGGGTTCTTCAACGTCATTAAGTACGGATACGCATCGGTCCTGATGTTGATGGGCGGCGTCATCGTTGGCGGGTACGTCGTGGCGCTCCTCTATCTGGGCGCCGAGCGCCTGCTTCGGCGACGGGGGAACGCATAGGAGTTGGTGAGCCGAGCGGGGTTCGAACCCGCGACCAAGGGTTTAAAAGACCCCTGCTCTACCGCTGAGCTACCGGCCCGCGCAGATTCTCCCACGGCGGGCCGCGTTATGAGCCCTGGGCGTGGGAGAATAGGGGCATGAGGCGTTCATGGACGATTGACGCGGCAACGAAGGAGTTGGCCGGGCTGCGCCCGATCATCAGCCTCCTCCGCGACCAGCGCATCGAACTCGAGCGCATGAAGGATGACCTGCTGCGCCTCCGCCGCCTCGAGCGCATGGGCGCCCTGCCAGGTGGCGCCGACCAGAATCAGCTGCAGCCGGCCGACCTCGACCCTGACCTTCGCGACAAACTCGCCAGTAGCTCCGTGGTTGAGATGCGCATTCGGGCGGCGGTAGATCAGATGCAGGCGAGCGTCGATCGGGTCACCGGCCGCGGCGTTGAGCTGCGCGATATTGATCGTGGCCTCGTCGACTTTCCAGCGATCGCCTTCGGGCACCAGTTCCTGCTCTGCTGGGAGGAGGGGGATGGTGACGAGGTGCTCTTCGCCCACAACATGGGCGACGGCTACGGTTCGCGACTGCCGGTCGCCGAGTTCCTGCGCCGCCTCGCCGCATCCGCCGAATCCGAGCGCTAGTGAGCGGTCTCCCGTTGATACTCGCCCCCGCAGAGGCGGCGGCACTCCTCGAAGGACCCGATGCCCCGTTGATGATCGATGTTCGTGAAGAGTCGGAGTGGAACGAGGTGCGCATCCCTGGTGCACTGCTGATCCCTCTCTCGCAGTTTGTCGCACGCCAAGACGAAATCCCCGCAGGTCGGGCGCTGATCATGCAGTGCCACTCAGGTGGTCGTTCAGGTCAGGCGGCGCTAGCGCTGCGCACCGCCGGCCGCACGAACGTTGCGAACCTCGCGGGTGGCATTACCGACTGGGAGGCCGCAGGGCTCCCCGTTACGTACGGGGAATAAGCTGCGCATTTGACGGTTTGCCCCGCGCTGCCGATACTTCGCGAGCGGGGTGGAGCAGTGGCAGCTCGTCGGGCTCATAACCCGAAGGTCGGTGGTTCGAATCCATCCCCCGCAACCAACAGGACATCACCCCCGTATCGGGGCATGCCCGCCTATGGGCCGTCGGCGAATTCAGCGATCTCTGCGACGCTGATGAAGGGACCGACGCGGTAGTCGAGCACCACGCCGCTTGCGTCGAGGAGCAGGGTGAGCGGCGCGGCATTTACCGGCACCTGTGCGGCGATAGCACCGTCGGCATCGATCAGCGTCACCCAGGTTGCACCGAGCTCTGCTGCGGTGGCTGCCGCCGGCCCAGCCGCATCCTTGTAGAGCACGCCGATCACCGTTGCTCCCGAGGCGAAGCTTGCGGTGTAGTCGAAGAGGAGCGGAATCTCATCGCGGCAGGGGATGCACCAGCTCGCCCAGAAGTTCAACAGGATTCGCTGGTTGCCACCCGCAACCTCCGGCCACGAGGTGAACGTGGCCGTTGGGTCAGTGAGTGGATGCGCCTCGCCGATCCGCATCGTTCGGCCCATAAGGTCGTCGCTGCTGGCGGTGGGGCCGCCGCAGGCGGCGATCAGGCTAGCGGTGAGGAGTGCGACTGCGACGCGGCGAATGCGCGCCAGGCTGTTCACTGCAGGACGATCGCCCCAAGCATGTTCGGGTGCACCGTGCAGATGTAGACATAAGTCTTCCCGGCGGTGAGGGCGGGCACCTCGTAGGTGCGCTCATCGGCGCCGTTGAAGATCTCGCCGAGGTAGACCTCTGGGCCGGTGCCCGTATCCTCGTGAATCGCGACATTGTGCGGGATTCCTGCATCGTAGTTTACGAAGCGGATGGTAAATGGCGCACTAGCTGGCACCGTGATCGATTCGCTATTAAAGGCTATGAGCTCAGCGCACATCGTGACGGTCGCAGTGCCACCCTCGGCGCAGGCGACGGGTTCGCCGCTCGGTGACGGGCTCGCGCCGCTCCCGCCGATAACGCCAGCCTGCGAGCCGGCGAAGAAGAGGAAGAGCATGCTGAAGAGCGCGATGGCCACCGTTGGCGTCTTGCGTGGCGTTGGATTGACCAGGTGGCCAGTCGTATCGGCCTCGGCGGTAGCGCGATATTCACGCCCTGCATCAAGGAGCCAGCCAATCAGCGCGAGCGCCGTCATTAGCGTGCCAAGAAGTGCGAACTCGAGACCAACCGCAACGCCGAAGAGCATCACGGCGGCGCCGGCGCTCACGAGGAGTGGCAGGAGCGATGGCGGCGGCAGATGAACACCCTCTGGTGGGCCGCTCGGCGCTGTTGTTGCTGCGGCATCGTCAGCGCGCAGCGCCATCGCTGAGCCTGCGCCGAGTGCGTCGTATTCGCGGACCGCTTCGCGGCCCCAGGCAACGAGCGCCAAGACGAAGAGGAGTCCCGCGACGGCGAGTGCTGGGCCGCCGAGTGCCACGGAGAAGAAGAGTGCGGCAGATGCTGCCGAGATCAGGAAGGGTGCGAGGCTTGGCCCAGGCAGGTGAACGCCTGATGGCACCTGTGGCTTGCGGATCGGCATGCCGATGCGACGAGGCCCGGCGCGACGGAAGCGCCAGAAGACCCAGCCGTAGAAGGCAACGACCAATAGAAGGACGCCGAGTGGGATGAGCTTGATGAGTGCGCCCCAGTCAGGGGAGACGAACGGCCCAAGGAGTGAGATCACCCACTCAAGAAGGGAGCGGAGAAACTCCATGTCGACGTGGTTCCGTTAGCTGTCGGTGTTCATGGCGTGGATCAGGATCAGTGTCATCGTCGCCATGGCAATTCCCAAGGCGAAGAGGAGCGTGGCGCCCTGCAGGTCGTTCGAGACGAAGAGGTAGACGGCGCTGAGGACCACGAAGAGGAGGCCAAATGCGTAGGCGTACTTGTTCATGGCTGCTCCCGCCTTTCAGTTGAGGGGCTGGTCGATTCTGCCTCGGTGATTGTAGCGCCGCCCAAAAAACCACGAACTGGACGAAGATGCGGGTATGACGCATCTGCTGCTGGTCCCGACCCACGGACCGATCCCGCCGGAGCTCTCCCCTGAGTCGCTCCTCTACTGGGCCTGGCCTCCCGTTGTCACGGTTGCGGTTGCGCTCGTTGGCCTGCTCTGGGCCCGTGCGATCCGCCAGGTGGCACGGGAGCATCCGGGGAACCCGTATCCACGTCGCCGCACGGTCAGCTTCGCTGCCGCGCTTGCCTTCGTTCTCCTAGCGCTGCAGTCAGGTATCGAGCGCTACGACACCACCCTCTTCTCGATACACATGGTGCAGCACCTCATCCTGCTCTTCCCCGTGCCGATCCTGCTGCTGCAGGCGGGGCCGGTCACCCTGCTTCTGCGCGTCGCCTCGCCACGTTGGCGCGCGCGGATCCTCGCCATTTTGCAGAGCCGCGCCGTTGGGGCGATCAGCCACCCGCTCGTCGGCTGGACGCTCTTGATTGCGGTGATGTGGGGGACGCACCTGTCGACCCTGTTCGAGGCGGCACTTGAGGATCCGTTCCTCCACAACATGGAGCACTCGCTCTATCTGGGTACCGCCCTCCTCTTCTGGGCGCCGATCTTCTCTGTTGATCCGATCAGGCACCGCCTTCGCGGCGGGAGTGCGCTGGCCTACCTCATTACCCAGATGCCACAGAACAGCTTCCTCGGTGTGGCGATCATGTGGTCAACGACTCCGCTCTACCCCCACTACCTGACGCTGCAGCGCGCCTGGGGGCCGTCGCCGCTCGAGGATCAGCAGCTCGCCGGCGCGATCATGTGGCTCGCTGGCGACGCGCTCTTCCTGGCTGCGATCTTCGTTGTCTTGGCCGCGCTGGCAAAGTCTGAGGATCGCCCCGAATCGCGATACGATGAGGCGCAGACGGCGGCCGCAATCGCGGAGATCCGTCGACGAGAGGTGCTCCTGGCGGAGCGGAAGAGGAGTGAAGAGTGAGCGTGGCAATCGATCCGGTCTGCGGCATGGAGGTGACGATCGCCCCTGACGCCCTCACCGCCTCTATTGAAGTCGCTGGTCTCGCCGTTGCCGGCCAGGCCGACCGCCATCGCGGAGCACTCGACGTGAGCGCCCCTGGGCAGGAGCGCTTCTACTTTTGTGGGCGTGGCTGCCTCCTCGACTTCCAGGACGACCCTGCTCCGTTCCTTGACGCGGGGTATCAGCCCTCGGGGATGTAGGGCAAGTCGGGCGGGAAGTGGTACCTTCTCGCGCACAGGTCTCCAGCAGGGGATAAGAGAGAGAGGAGCTCGCGACCATGACCTACGTTATTGCAGAACCGTGCATTGATGTACTTGACCAGTCGTGCGTCGCCGTCTGCCCCGTGGACTGCATCCACTTCGAAGAGGGGAACGATCGCAAGCTCTTCATCGACCCAGATGAGTGCATCGACTGCGGCGCCTGCGAGCCAGAGTGCCCAGTAAACTCAATCTTCCCGGCCGAGTCGGTACCGGCGCAGTGGTCTGGCTACATTCAGATCGACGCCGATTGGTACAAGGACAAGGCTGGCGCGCGCAGCGCCGTCGACACCGCCAAGCCGCGCTGAGGCGGGCGCCTTGAGCGCCGTCGCACCATTCTCCTGCTCTTGGTGCGGTCTCCCCGTATCTGCAACAACGCTTGAGGACCTCTCGGCATGGACCCTTCTCTGTGCCGCCTGCCTTGAGCGAGCACCCGGCCAGCCATATTTGAAAGCAAAGCTGAAGGAGGGCTTGCGCCGACGTGCCGAAGGTGCGCAACCACCCGTCGGCATTCCACTCGCATCGACACCAACACCAACAGCGCCTGCAGTTAGCGGCGCACCCGATGCTGGTGAGAGTGGCGTGCCGGCGCGACTCGGCCTCTTGCCACCACCACAGCACCCCGACGAACTTGAGGCGTGGTACTTGAATCGTGCCCCGTATGATCGCGGACCACTCGGTGGTGCGACGTGGCAGGGGGAACTTGATCGCGCGGTGCTCTGGCTTGACGCACTCCCGTATGAGGGTCGCATCGTGGAGCTCGGTGCAGGGATCGGGTTCTGGACGGTGCTGCTCGCGTCGCGCGGTGAGACGAGCGCCTACGACGCGCGCGAAGATCGCCTGGAGCGCGCCCGTCGCAGGTTGATCGCCCACGGCCTCACCGCACATCTGCATCCGCGCGCAATTGATGAGGGACCAGAGGGGGCGCCGGCCGGCCTCGTCGTCGTGCCATTCGTGTTGAGTCAGCTCGCCGCGGAGCCGCGCACCCGCATGATCGATGTGGCCCACGCATGGCTCGCGCCAGGTGGTCGCATTGCGGTGATCGATCTCGCCCCGCCGAACTTTGACCCGGCGACGTTGGAGCAGGCGGCGGGGGAGATGCTCGGCTCACGTTTTGCGGATCGACGCGCCGAAGTGCTGGGGCGGCACCTGGTGCTGATCGAGGCAACCGCGCGCTAGCAGCCCTTACGGATTCAGGGTGTGCGAGTCGAGGAGCCGGTTCAGCAGTTCGGGGAGCGAGTCCTTCGTAAGCCCCGCCGGTCGAATCGGTGCGCCGGCGCCAATCGTGATGCCAATGATTGGGTCGTCGCTGCTGGCGCCCGCAGGAATCTCGAGGGCGGCCGCTGCGGCAAGTGTGGCCATCTGATCGGCTGGCAGGGTGACTCTTTCAGAGTGCTCTTCGTGGGTCATGATGGTCCGCCCGTCGGCATAGACGACCGCCTGCTCCTCCATGCCGTTCGACCAGCTGCGGGTGACCGTGTACGCCGGGGTGCCAGTTGGCTCGGCGGCGGTGCTGCAGGCGCCGAGGCTCGTGGCGGCAACGAGGGTCAGGAGCAGCACGGTCAATCGCTTCATCATGCGAATATACCCGCAGGCAATTAGTTAAGGAGGAGACGATGGCAGCACGACGTGGGGGAGCAGAAGAGCTTCGCATCCTTGAGGCACAACTCGACCGCATGCGCGGCATGCTCGGCGCGTACTCGGAGCTCTTCTTTCGGCAGATCACCATCTGGGGTGTTGTGAGCCTGGTACTCCTTGCGCTCTCTGGCCTCAGCGCTGACGCGCCCGTTGCCGTCGCTCTCCTCTTTGTAGTTCCGTTCGCCTTTCTCGAGGCGGGCTACACCTTCTACTACACGGTGTTTGCGCGACGACATGCAGAATTTTTGGAGCGCACCATCAACGCGCGGCTCGGCCGTGACGTACTGGCAGTCCATCGGCTGGAGGCGTCCTACTTCTATGAACCCGACGCACCGAAGCTCTCGTTCCTCTCATTTGGTCGGCTGAGCGGCTACGGCAGCGTCATGACGATCGGCTACTCCATCGCCGCGGCGCTCCTCTGGGGGGCGGGACTCGACGAGGGCCTCACCCAGCTGGCAGCCGGGGGGATCCACGTGGGCGTGCTTGTCGCTGGGGTGCTCTGGACCATCGGCGTCACCCTCTATCTGCTCTGGCACTTCCTCTCCCGCCGTGACGAGGAGCGCCTCCTGGCCGCCCTACGGGTCGCCTACCCAGATGCGGTAGGCTCGCGTGGACGCGCCCGGTCTGGGCGCTAACCGACCCACGGGCAGAGGAGTACGAGCGACGTGACCACCCCCAATTCGGGAGCGCAGCACGGTACGGTTACCGAGCTTGACCGCGTCACGATTCGCTTCGCTGGCGACTCTGGCGATGGGATGCAGCTGACCGGCTCGCAGTTCACCGCCACCACCGCACTCTTCGGCAACGACGTCTCGACCCTGCCCGACTACCCCGCCGAGATTCGTGCACCGGCCGGCTCGCTCCCAGGTGTTTCAGGATTCCAGATCAGCTTCTCGAGCGGCGACATTCACACGCCGGGTGACCGCCCCGACGTGCTCGTCGCCATGAACCCAGCGGCGCTGAAGGTCAACGTGGGCGACCTGGTACCAGGCGGCGCGATCATCGTGAACACCGACGCCTTCAACGAGATCAACCTGCGCAAGGCGGGCTACGCCGAAGATCCGCTCAAGGACCAGAGCCTGCAGGGGTTCAACCTCTACGAGATTCCAATGTCAACGATGGTCGCTGGCGCCTGCGAGGGACTGGGCCTTACCAGCAAGCAGGTCGAGCTCTCCAAGAACTTCTTCGCCCTCGGCGTGATGTTCTGGCTCTACGAGCGCTCGATGGCCGGCACCGAGAAGTGGATCGCCGAGAAGTTCGCCGGCAAGGACGCGATCGCCGAGGCGAACCGTCGTGCACTGCACGCCGGCTACGCCTTCGGTGAGACGACCGAGATCTTCCACACGCACTACCGCGTCGCCGCAGCGCACCTACCACCCGGCACGTATCGCAACATCACCGGCAACGAGGCGACCGCCCTCGGCTTCGTGATGGCGTCGAAGCTCGCCGAGCGCGACCTCTTCTTGGCTAGCTATCCGATCACGCCAGCCTCCGACATCCTGCATCAGCTCTCGTCGTACAAGCACCTCGGCATTAAGACGGTGCAGTCCGAAGATGAGATCGCGGCGATCGGCGCCGCGGTTGGTGCCGCATACGGCGGTGCCATGGGCATGACCACCACCTCGGGTCCAGGCATGGCGCTGAAGGCTGAGATGCTCGGCCTCGCCGTCATGGTTGAGCTGCCACTCGTGGTTGTTGATGTGCAGCGCGCCGGCCCGTCGACCGGCATGCCCACGAAGACCGAGCAGGGCGACCTGCTGATGAGCATGTTCGGTCGCAACTCCGATTCACCGATTCCCGTGATTGCACCCGCAACGCCAGCGGAGTGCTTCACGATGGCGATTGAGGCGTGGCGCATCGCGCTGCACCACATGACGCCGGTTGTCTTCTTGAGCGATGCCTTCTTGGCGACGGGTGCCGAGCCGTGGAGCATCCCGAACGTTGCCGACCTGCCATCGATCAAGGTCGAGAATGCACCCGCCTCAGAGAAGCCAGGCTTCCGACCGTATCAGCGCGACCCCGAGACGCTGGCACGCCCGTGGGCGGTGCCAGGCACTCCGGGGCTGGAGCACCGCATCGGTGGTCTTGAGAAGCTCGACGAGTTGGGCACCGTGAGCTACGACCCTGATAACCATCACCGCATGAACCTGCTGCGCGCCGAGAAGGTGGCGCGCGTCGCCCGCGACATTCCACCGACCGAAATCTACGGCGATGCGACCGGCGACCTGCTCATCTTGGGCTGGGGCTCAACCTACGGGGCGATTCGTTCGGCGGTCGAGCGCCTGCAGTCGCGCGGCAAGCGTGTCAGCCACGCCCACCTGCGCTACCTGAACCCACTCCCGAACGATCTCGGTGCGATGCTGAAGAACTTCAAGCACGTGCTGATGCCCGAGCTCAATGCTGGGCAGCTGCGCATGCTCATTCGCGCCAAGTACCTGGTCGACGCCGTTGGCTTCAACCTGGTCCGCGGCAAGCCGTTCCAGATCGGTGAGATTGAGGCGAAGGCCGAGTCGATTCTCGGCGAGAGTGTGGAGGCCGCGAAGTGACCCAGTCTGAACTCCCCGTGCTGACGAAGAAGGATTTCGAGTCCGACCAGGATGTGCGCTGGTGCCCAGGGTGCGGCGACTATGCGATCCTGGCGCAGACTCAGAAGGCCATGCCGACCTTCGGCGTCGCCAAGGAGAAGATCGTCTTCATCTCTGGTATCGGCTGCTCGGGTCGCCTCCCGTACTACATGAACACCTACGGCTTCCACACCATCCACGGTCGTGCGGCAACGATCGCCACCGGCCTTAAGGCGGCGCGCCCCGACCTGATGGTGTGGGTGATCACCGGCGACGGCGACGCCCTCTCGATCGGTGGCAACCACCTGATTCACGCGATGCGCCGCAACGTCGACATGAAGATGATCATGTTCAACAACCGCATCTACGGTCTCACCAAGGGGCAGGCCTCGCCAACCTCGCCGATGGGGAAGAAGACGAAGTCAACGCCGCTCGGCACCATCGAAACGCCGATCATTCCGCTCAACCTCGTTGCCGCCGCCGAGGCGAGCTTCATCGGTCGATCGGTCGACACGCACTCCGAGCACCTGCAAGAGATGATGCATCGTGCCGGCGAGCACTCTGGCGCTGCCTTCCTCGAGGTGCTGCAGAACTGCAACATCTTTAACGATGGAGCCTGGCGCGACTTCACCGACAAGTCAGTGAAAGAGGATCGCATGCTGGTGCTGAAGCAGGGCGAGCCGATGATCTACGGCGCCGAGAAGAACAAGGGGATTCGCCTCAACGGCCTGCGACCAGAGGTCGTGACGATCGGCGAGAACGGCGTGAGCGTTGCCGACCTCTGGGTGCACGACGAGA
>JAEMRB010000114.1 GCA_016463555.1 Chloroflexota bacterium | reverse complement strand
CGGCGTTCATGCCATCGGGTGAGGGTGTGCTGAGTGCACGCGACGGCGCAGGAAGCACGGCGTAGCCGAGACCGGTTGGTCCGTGCGTCTCTGGTGTGGTGACCAGCGCCTTCACGAGCGGCGTACGAGCGCCGGCGATCACGTCGATGTGTGACGCGCCCGCAACGTCGAGCACGCCACGCGTGTTGCGCACGACTGCTTCAAGGTTGACATTCCCTGGTGCGCAGGTTGCAACGAGCAGCTCGGCATCGGGCGATGCGAGTGCGTAGAGGAGCGCCATTGCATCATCGATGCCCGTGTCGACATCGAGAATGAGTTTCTGTTGCGGCATGCGCGCGAGCGCTACTTGATGCGGCCGGCGGCGCGATCCGCCGCAATGAGCTTGCGCAGGCCCGCGATTGACGTATCAATCACGCGATCAATCGATGAGTCGGCAAGCTCTGCCTCAGTCATTGGACGCTGATCTGGATTGCCAAGGATCAACATTGCGCCGCCGGCGCGAACGCGCAGCGTTGCCGCAACGATGAAGAGTGTTGCCGCCTCCATCTCGGAGCAGATCGCGCCGCCCGCCATCCACGCCTTCCAGCGACGCTGCAGGTCTTCGGCGATCGGCATGCGCTCTGGGTTGTGCTGGCCGTAGAACGAATCCTTCGACTGGGCGATGCCAACGTGCCAAGGGAAGCCGCTCTCCTTCGCCGCCTCGCGCAGCGCGAGTGTGATGTCGAGGTCGGCGACCGATGGGAACTCCATCGGCAGGTAGTGGCGACTGGTGCCCTCGTCGCGAATCGCGCCGCTAATGATCCCAACCGAGCCCGGCTTGATGTGATGCTGCATGGAGCCCGAGGTGCCGACGCGAATGAAGGTGTCGACGCCAATGTCAGCGAGCTCCTCGACGGCGATCGCCGTGGAGGGGCAGCCGATTCCGGTGGAGGTGCAGGCAACGGGCACGCCGTCGAGCTCACCCGTCCAGGTGGTGTATTCGCGGCGTCGCATCAGGAACTTCGGGTTGTCGAAGCGGCTGGCGATGACCTCAACGCGATCTGGGTCGCCAGGGAGCAGCACGTAGCGGCCGACCTCGCCTTGCTTGATGCCGATATGGTGCTTGCGGCCGTCGTCCTCTCTTGCTGCCATCAGCCTGCTCCTCCCGCTAGATATGGCGCGGCGAGTTTCGCCGCCTCTTCCTTCGATAGGTAGCTGCTCTGCGTTCCTGGCTTCTGCACGCTCTGTGAGGCGCAGGCTACGGCAAGTTCCACCGCGCGCACCGGCGTGAGGCCACTGGCGAGACCGAACGAGAAGGCGCCGAGGAACGAGTCGCCCGCCCCAGTCGTATCCACCACGGTCACCTTCGGGGCGGCAACACGCTGAATCGGCTGGCCACGCTGGGCGATTGCGGCTCCGTGGCCGCCAAGGGTCACCAGCAGGTTGACGCCGCTCTTCGCTGCGGCGGCAAGGATCCGCTCGTCGGCACCGTCGCCAATCGCCGAGCCGCCGAAGAGGGTGGTGAACTCCATCTCATTGGGGGCGAGCCAGTCGGAGAGGGCGAGGAGCTCAGGGTCGATGGGTGCGGCGGGGGCCGGGTTGAGCAGGGTGGTGATCCCCGCAGCACGTGCCGCGCGGAAGGCGGCAAGTGTGGTCGCCTGCGGAATCTCGAACTGTCCCACGACGATGGTTGGCTTGAAGTCGCGAACAGCCGCCTCGGCGACGGCGGGGTCGGTCTCGTTGTTGGCGCCCGGGACGATGATGATGCGGTTGATGCCGTTCGCGTCGACCCAGATCGGCGCGACGCCACTGGAGCCAGGAACGGTGCGCATCCAGCGTGTGTCGATCCCCTCGCGCACAAAGTTCGCGAGATGCGAGGCGCCGTATGCGTCGTCACCGACGGCGTTGACCATGGCGACGGGGGCGCCGAAGCGTGCCGCCTGCACCGCCTGGTTGGCACCCTTCCCGCCGAAGCCCATCTGGAAGCGATCACCGACCAGGGTCTCACCCGCGTTGGGGATGACCTTGGCGTACGAGATCAGATCCATCATGGTGCTGCCGACGACGAGAATCCGTGCTGTGCTCACGTTCGACGCATCTCCTTTATGTCGGGCGGTGATGCCCGGTCCAGCTCACCTATCGGCAAGAAGGGGATGATGCCCCTAATTGCCTCCGAGCGCACGGCGTGACCCGCGTGGCGCACCGAGCGGGCGCGCCGCTCGGAACCTAGCGCATGCGGATCTTCTGCTTCGGGATCTTCGTGACCCCAGCTGGCAGTCGGCGGTTCTCGAACCAGACCACGATGCCGTACAGCTTGCACGCCACGCAGATGCCGGTGATCGCAAGGAACGACTGCAGGGCAGCCACAATCGCTACCAACGCGACCGACACGACCTCGGCCGCGAAGAGCGCTTGCACGATCACGCCGCCAAGAATCATGGTGCCGCCCAACACTTGCGCAAGGCGCAGGCCAGGAGCAGGTTGTAGGTCGGCTGGCTTTGGCGCAGAGATCACACCGCGTTCACGCAAGAGTCGGAACGGGAGTGCGAGCAGGCTGACACGCAAACTAGTTGCGGCGCTCAACAGCATTGCGAGGGCGATCACCACGATCAGCCCAACACCGATCTGCTGTGTACCTGGCTGTAGGTAGAGATACGTGGCAGCAAGAAGGAGCACGACGCTCAG
>JAEMRB010000113.1 GCA_016463555.1 Chloroflexota bacterium | reverse complement strand
TGGCCGTTGAGCCACTCCAGTCGGGTGCGGTCGAACACCGCGCCGGCCTTCTGCACATGCTCAAGGTTGAACCGCTCCTGCAGCTCGTCAATGGAGAGCACCTCATCTTCGCTCCCCGTTGACCAGCCGAGCAGTGCCAGGAAGTTGATCAGCGCCTCAACCAGGAAGCCCTCCGCTCGGTAGTCGACGAGGGCGGTCTGACTCTTGCGCTTACTCATCTTCGTTCGGTCTGGGTTCAAGATGAGTGGCAGGTGGGCAAACTTCGGCAGCGGCACGCCGAGCGCCTCAAAGAGGAGGATGTGCTTCGGCGTGTTGGAGAGGTGGTCCTCGCCGCGAATGACGTGGGTGATCCCCATGTCAGCATCGTCGACCACCACGGTGAAGTGGTAGAGCGGCGTGCCATCTGCGCGCAAGATCACCAGGTCACCACCCAGTGCATCGCTGTCGATCTCCACTCGCCCGCGGACAAGATCTTCAATAACGACCACGCCCGGCTTAATACGGAAGCGCAGTGCTGCCGACTCGCCAGCTGCGATGCGGGCGGCCGAGGTTTCGGCGGGAATAGCGGCACAGCGACCGGAGTAGCGCGGCGGGAGCTTGGCCGCTTCACGAGCCTTGCGCTCTGCGTCGAGATCGCCTGGGGTGCAGAAGCAGGGGTAGGTCAGCCCCTTGGCACGCAACTCATTCGCGACGGCGGTGTATCGCTCACTGCGCTCTGATTGCCGATAGGGGCCACGGTCACCACGCTCCCCCTCCGTAACCACCCCCTCGTCGGCGGCAAGGCCGAGCCAGGCGAGCCCCGCAAGAATGTCAGCCTCAAACTCCTTGGTGGAACGCGCTGTATCAGTGTCTTCGACGCGCACGATGTAGGTGCCGCCATGGCGACGCGCGAAGAGCAGGTTGAAGAGCGCTGTGCGTGCCGTACCAATATGGAACGGCCCTGTTGGGCTCGGCGCAATGCGAACGCGCACGACGTCACTCATGGTCGGACTGGAATCTGGTGGAAGAGCGCAGCATCAACGGCACCGCGTATGACGTGCACGAGCGCAGCGGGACGGAGGCCAAGTGAGGCTCGACCGATCGGCCCATCGAGCGTGAGCGAATCCAGCGATGCGCTCCGCGAGAGGACGGTGATCTTTGCGCCAGGGACGAGCCCACGCGCCTCGAGGTAGCTGAGCAGTGCGGCGTCAGCCTCGGCCGCCTCGGTAACGCGATAGATCGTGGCCGCCTCGCCCGCCTCGAGCGCTGCGAGTGGCTCCCCCTTCGGCCGCCGTGCCTCGGTTGCCCGGTCGATCGGATTCCCATGCGGACAGGTCTCAGGATGACCGAGCAACTCATCGAGGCGCGTCTCAAATTCGGGCGAGATCGAAGAGTGCAGTCGTCGCGCCTCTACATCGGCCGCCGCCCACGGCATGCCGACGAGGCCCGTCAGTAGCCACTCCAGGAGCGCGTGTCGGCGGAAGACGGCATCGGCGGCGCTCTCGCCTGAGGCGGTGAGCTTCCAGAGTCGAGCATGTCCGCTGCACGGCACGATCAGTCGGTCATCGGCGAGTCGGCGGAACATCTCGGCGGCCGCCTGCTTGCTGACCTCGAGGTCCTTCGCGACGAGTGACGGGGTGACCCCCTCATCGTCGCTGTGGCTGCGGAAGGCGAGCAGATACTCCTGCGCCGCCGCCGTGATAGCTGCTCGACGTGTGGTTGCCATAGCCCTGATCCTACCTGCGACGCCGGCTCAAGGCCGCAAACGCGAGAAGTGCAAAGAGGGCCGCAGCTGCAAGCAGGCGAAGTGAGCCGCTCACCAGCACCGCAATGAGAACGAGCGATGCGGCACCAACGGCGAGAGAGGTAGATCGAGCCACGCCGCGTGTCCCTGCTCTCTGAGGTCGCGCAACAGGTTGCGCTTGCGTGCGCTCACGCGGCGTCCGCCGAACAGGTCGTTTTCCTCGGGCTCGATACTCGGGGCCATGCTTGCGAGGGTCGGCATACTCGCGCGGATTGACCGTCCAGTACGTACCGGAGTCGGCACCAACCCAGGCGGCTCCATCCCAGACCGGTTCCTCCTCCGTCGCTCCGTCATATGTCGTGGAGCCGGGACGTGCACTAGCTGTCGGTTGTGCACCAGACTTCGGTCGCGGCGGCTGCGCTGCACGGCGAGTCGCCGGTGCTGGACGTGCTGGTGGCTGGCCTCGACCGGGTCCAACAAGTCGACCCGCTGCAATGGCGTCAGCGAGTGCAACGTCGTACGCCTCGGTGATCCGCGCAAACTGCAAAGTGGTCGCCTCGCCACCCCCAATTGCATCAGGATGCGTTGACTTTGCTAATCGACGGAAGGCAATCTTGACGGCGAGTGCGGAAGGCCGAGCAGGGAGACCAAGTACTCGCCACGCCTCTTCTACGCGCATTTTCGCTGCTGACATGGCCTACGAAACCTCAAGCATCGAAAGCGATGCTGCTGGAGATACCGTGGCGAGTGCTGCGCCGCCCCGCGGATCGGCAAGGTTCACGATGCGATGCGCCTCGAGCGATGAGGCTGCGGCGACGCTGGCACCGATCGCCGCAAGCACGGCAACCGTTGCGACGCGCCCGGAGCGCGCCGCGGCATCGCCATCCTCGGTGCGCACGGCGATGCCGTAGCCCGGCAGGCCAACGAGGCAGAGCCCCTCAGC
>JAEMRB010000112.1 GCA_016463555.1 Chloroflexota bacterium | reverse complement strand
GGCCTCTCCTTCTATCTCTACGCACTCCTCTTCGTCGCCTTCGACGTTGAGATCATCTTCATCTACATCTGGGCGCTGAACTTCAAGGTGCTCTTGATGGACGGACTGATCTCCATGGCGATCTTTATCGGCGTGCTGCTTGTTGGCCTCGCCTACGCGTGGCGCAAGGGGGTCCTCTCGTGGCGATAACGCGCGACCCAAAGTTCAGCAACCTGCCTGAAGTGCAGCCAGACGGCAGCGTTCAGTCGCCAGCAACCGTCGGCAACACGTTGTGGAGCACCGATGACCCACGTGCGTACGGCGGGCTACCGCTCGAGGCACACCCGAACCTTGAGCTCGCGCGCTACGACGCAACCGGCGACGGCCGTGTTGATGATGCGCGCTGGGGCGGTGCGCTCTCTGCCATTCCAACAAAGGCTGACGTGGTACTCGACCTGATTCGCGCGAACAGCTTGTGGCCGCTGCTCTCCGGTCTCGCCTGTTGCGCCATTGAGATGATGTCGACCGCAACACCAAAGAACGACATTGATCGCTGGGGCATGTTCCCGTTCCGTGCGAGCCCACGCCAGGCTGACGTGTTGATCGTTGCCGGAACGCTCACCACCAAGATGGCCGAACCACTGATTCGTTTGTGGGAGCAGATGCCTGAACCGAAGTGGGTTGTTGCGATGGGCGACTGCACCTGCTCTGGCGGACGCTACAAGCGCAGCTACTCCGTGGTGCAAGGGATCGATCGCGTGATGCCAGTCGATGTGTACATCCCTGGTTGCCCACCGCGACCGGAAGGGTTGATCTACGGAATGATGAAGTTGCAGCAGTTGATAAAAGATCGACGCGGCCACTGGCCAGAGCGCGCGATCGGTCCAACTGTTCCGAAGGGGATCTAAGTGGATCGTCGTCTCGCCGCACTGCTCACCGAAAAATTCGGCGAGCGGCTGCTTACGCCAGTGCGTCAGCGATACGACGAGAGCGAGATTCGCGTTGCGCTCGCTGATGCGACCGACACGCTGCGCACACTGCACGACGACCCTGCGTTGCGATTTGAAATGCTGATTGATCTGTGCGGCGTTGATACTGGTGAAGAGATGCAGGTTGTCTATCACCTCTCCTCGTCGACAAGTGGCGACTGGCTGCGCATCATCGTTCCAGGTCTTGATCGCACCGCGCCACGCATCGCATCAGCAACGTTCATGTGGCCAGGCGCCGAATGGATGGAGCGCGAGGCCTACGACATGTTCGGCATCATCTTCGAAGGGAACCGCGATCTGCGCCGCATCTACATGCCAGACGATTACCGCAGCTTCCCGCTGCGCAAAGACTTCTATCTCGCCGATGATGCATCGCGCTCACCCGCCGCTGGCGTGCGCAACATGGAGCGCGCCGGAACACCAGCCGACGCGACCGCAGCAACCGTGCTGCGCAAGAGCCCAGGGGTATAGCGATGACACAGCAGATGCGCCCATCGCTCGACGATCCACGAGTTGCAATTCCCGCGGAGTCAACGTGGTACGAGCCCGCACCAATCCCACAAACAGAGCGACAGGCGGAGTTCCTCACGCTGCGAGATGGTGAGATGTTCGTGAACATGGGGCCACAGCACCCATCAACGCACGGCGTGCTGCGCGTGATCATTAAGGTGAACGGCGAAAAAGTTGTCGACCTTGATCCAGTGCTCGGCTATCTGCACCGCGGCGTAGAGAAGCTCTGCGAGAACGCCGACTACCACTCGGCGATCTGCTACACCGATCCGCTGGAGTACGTGGCCTCGCTCTTCTGCGAGGCGGCCCCCGTCGCCGCATTCGAGAAGCTGATGGATGTTGAGGTGCCACTCCGCGCGCAATACATCCGCGTGCTGACGATGGAGCTCAACCGCATCGCAAGCCACACCCTCTTCCAGGGCTGGATGGCACTCGACCTCGGCGGCATCACCCCGATCCTCTGGGCCTTCATCGAGCGCGACGAGATCGTCGACATGCTTGCCGCCCTCACCGGCCAGAAGCTCCTCTACAACTATTACCGAATTGGTGGCGTGAACGGCGACCTCAACCACGAGTTCATGAGCCGCCTCGGCACCTGGATGAGCCGCGCCGCCGCGCAGATTGACTCCAACCTGGCCCTCATCAACGAGAACGAGATCTTCGTGCGCCGCACCCGCGGCCTCGGGGTTCTCGATGCAAAGACAGCACTCAAGATGGGAGTGACCGGCCCGAACCTACGGGCGAGCGGCGTCCCCTACGACCTGCGCCGCGACCGCCCGTACCTCGTCTACCCAGAGCTCGAGTTCGACGTGCCGACCCGCGACGAGGGTGACTCGCTGGCGCGCTACCTGGTGCGCATGGACGAGATCAAGCAGTCGATCCGCATCATCGATCAGGTGTTGCACGAGATGCCCGACGGCCCAGTGATGGCGAAGCTGCCGCGCCTCCTTCGCCCGCGACCAGGCCGCGCATTCGGCGCCGTCGAGGGGCCACGTGGCGTGTATGGCACCTACGCAATCAGTGACGGCACCGACCAGCCATTCCGCATGCGCATTCACGACCCATCATTTGTGCACCTGCAACTTGTTGGGCCGCTCACCAAGGGGAACCTCATCGCCGACATCATGGCCGTCATGGCAAGCCTCGACCCGGTCATGGGCGGAGTCGACAAGTGAGCGGCGCATCGATGGCCTGGAACCGCCTGAC
>JAEMRB010000111.1 GCA_016463555.1 Chloroflexota bacterium | reverse complement strand
ACAAAGCTGTGTCCGTTGATGCAGCCCGACTCGCAGTCGTTCCAACCGTACGTATAGACAGCGATCCAGATGGCGTCGCTCCCTGCCTCGCCCTTCACGTCGTAGTACTTCGCGGCGCCAATGAGCGCGCCGTCGTTGTAAGTGAATTCGTCGAATGGTCCACCGGCGGCGAGTACCGCAGCATGCGCATCCTCGGGGCTGGCGATTGGCAGCGCGCCGCCATAGCTACTCACCATAAACGGCACCGCCTCTGGGGCTGGAGACTCGTCAGCCGCGGCCACTGGGGCAACAGCCGCCAGCAGGAGGGCGAGCGGGAGGAGGAGCTTCAGGAGTGTTCGCACGGTTCACCTCTACTTCTCATTGTGTGGGGAGAGTCCCCATCAGTATCGTAACGAGCGAGCGGGGCTGGCGGTTCCCGAGAGGGGTCAGCCTGCCTCATCGTACGGCTGTGGGAGCCACTCGCTCCCCGCGAGGGCGTGGAGCTCCCCGAGCGAGATATCGAACCAGGCGCCGTGCAGGGTGAGTGTGCCGGCACGCTCGCGCTCGGCAATCCACGGGAAGGTGCGGAGATGCTCCAGCGACTGCTGCACGCTGAGATGCTCGATGAGCCGCTGGCGCTCCTCGGAGCCACCTGTGATTGAGGCTGGGGTTCGCTCGTCGAGCGTTTTGAGGTCGGCGACCCATGCACCGATGAAGTCTGAATCGGTCAGTCGCGAAGCGGGATCGAGCGCCGCCGCTACCCCACCGCAACGCCCATGCCCCATCACCACGATGGAGTCGACTTCAAGGCCGAGCACGGCGAACTCAAGGGCGGCGCTGGCGCCGTGGCTCTTGGCATCGGGGGCGTACACCGGAACGAGCGCGGCGACGTTGCGCACCACGAAGAGCTCACCTGGGCCAGCATCGAAGATCGTCTCTGGGGCAGAGCGAGAGTCGGAGCAGGCGACGATCATCGTGCGCGGCTTCTGGCCCTCGCGCCCAAGGTCGTCATAGCGCACGCGCTCATCGTTGTAGCGACCGGCGCGGAAGCGGCGGTATCCGGCGCTGAGGCGCTCCGAGAGGGGCTGGCTCGTCATGGCGTCAGTCTAAACGAGGCCATCAAGGCGACCAGGTCTGGGGCCAATAGAGGGGAAGTTGTGGTCGGGGCGAGAGGATTCGAACCTCCGACCTCCTGCTCCCAAAGCAGGCGCGCTACCAAGCTGCGCCACACCCCGACCTGCTCATCCTAAACGCTGCGCTCAATCGGGTGGCATCATCACCCTATGCCTGCTGAATCCACGCCCAAATCGGGCTCCCTCCGAGCCGCCGCCGCATCAGCCATCGTGCCCGGACTCGGCCAGTGGCTCGACGGACGTCGCCGCGCCGCACTCCTCGCCGCCCTCCCCCTCCTCGTGTTCGCGGTGGTGGCGCTCGGCGCGCTCCTCCTCTTCGGCGTGGTGCGCACCGCAGCGGCGATTGCCACACCTGGCCGGCTTACGCTCCTTTTCGCCCTGCTCCTCCTCTCAATCCCGTGGCGCATCCTGGTGACCGTCGATGCCGCGCGCGGCACGAGGCGCACTCGCCGCTCAGCGATCCTGCTCGCGCTCGCCCTGCTGATCTCCATCGCACCGCAGGCGGGTGCGGCGGCGATTGTCTATCGCGCCAAGGTTGCTGCCACCGATGTCTTCTCCGGCTTCGGCACACCGACCCCTGATGGTTCGGCCGCAGAGAGTGCGACACCAACGCCGCCGCCACTCGCCGATCGCTTCACCATGCTGCTCATCGGTGCCGACACCATGGGGAACCGCAGTTCATTCAACACCGACTCAATGATCATCGTTAGCTGGGATCGCATCGGTGGTTACGTCAGCACCGTCTCTATCCCTCGCGACCTGGTGAATGTGCCACTTGGTAATGGTGATGTGTTTGGGCCGAAGATCAACTCGCTCTGGTCGTATGCGCTGCGCTATCCGAAGAAGTTCCCCGAGGGCCCAGCCGTTGCGCTCAGCACCGCACTGGGCACCGCGTTCAACGTGAAGATTGATGCGACCGCCGTCGTCGTGATTCCAACCTTCGTCAAGATCATTGACCAGCTCGGCGGCGTTGACCTTACGATCCGACGCACCATTCTTGACGTCTCGTATCGGACTGACATGGACGGGGCACGACTACCCGCCGGGAACTGGCATGTGAGCGGTGAGTGCGCCCTCGCCTACGCGCGCATTCGCAAGGCGCCGGGCACGGACGACATGACCCGTGGTCCACGACAGATTGAGATCCTGCTCGCCGCCCGCGATGAGCTGGCGCGCAGCGGAAACTTTGTCGGCAATGCCCTTGCCCTTCTCGATGTGATTGGCGATGGGGTGCGCACCGACCTCAACCCGGCACTTATTCCGCAGCTGGCTGAGGCGGCCGGATCGTTTGACACGAGCAAGATCGTGCGTGCCGTGATCCAGCCAGGGGACACGATCCTGCGCTATCGGCATAAGGGCGAGTACAGCCCCTTCGGCTCGGTCGTCTTCTTTGACGCTGCGCGCATGCTGATGCTCGGGGAGCGCCTCTTTCCAACGCCTGGCACACGGCCGTGGAGTTTCCCGGCAACTGCGAGCGAGCCGAAGCTCGGCGCAGAGGCAGCGTTTAGCCCCGCGCCGCTCGCGAGTGGGGCCTCCCCAACGCCAACCGCGACGCCATCACCATCGCTGACCCATCCGTTCCCAACGCTCGC
>JAEMRB010000110.1 GCA_016463555.1 Chloroflexota bacterium | reverse complement strand
GCACCGGGTTGCCGAGCTCCGCCGCCATCTCCTTGGCGCGGCGAATCACCTCGAGTGAGCGATCCCAGCGGGCGCGCTTGCGCACCGGCTTCTGCAGGCGCTGCACCGTCTCCAGGTTGTGGTCAACGATGTCGGGGGCCGCCTCCATCACCGCGCGCAGTGGCGCCTCGCGGCCGTCGAAGTCGGGAATCAGCACCTCAACGCCCGTGTCGGGCGCAAGGGCGCGGAGCTCACGAATCGTGGCGGCGAAGATCGCAGCGCCACCGTCGGCAAGGTCGTCGCGGGCGACGCTCGTTACCACGACGTGGTCAAGGTTCAGCGAGGCGAGTGCCTCGGCAACGCGGCGCGGCTCATCAAGGTCAAGGCCATCCGGTCGACCGGTCTTCACGGCGCAGAAGCCGCAGGCGCGCGTGCAGGTGTCACCGAGAATCATTACCGTCGCGGTCCCCTGCTCCCAACACTCGCCAATGTTCGGGCAGCGCGCCTCTTCACAGACGGTGTTCAGGCTCTGCGAGCGCATCAGCGACTGCAGCTCGCGGTAGCGTGCGCCGCCTGGCGCCTTCGAGCGAATCCACTCTGGGTGCTTTGAGGCGACGAGAATCTCTTCGGTGTGGCTTGGCGCAGCACCCAGCATTGGCAGCTGTCGACCGATCAGCGGCGACCCGGCCACTAGAAGTTCACCGAGCGGCCGAGCGAGACGAGCGCCGCCTCGCCGAGCACTTCGCTGAGCGTTGGATGTGGGTGCGTGGTGCCGCCCACCTGCTCGGCGGTCGCACCGAGCTCGAGCGCCAGGCTCGCCTCGGCGATGAGATCGGTGACCCTCGGGCCAACCATGTGCACGCCGAGCAGTTCGCCACTCTCAGCGTGTCGGAGCACCTTGCAGAAGCCGTCGCTGTCGCCACCGATCTGCGCCTTGGCGATAGCGGCAAACGGCATCACCCCAATCACAAACGGCACGCCATCGCGCTCCAGCTCTTGGGTGGTGGCGCCAACCGAGGCGACCTCGGGGCGGCAGTAGGTGGCGCGTGGCTGCTTCGCGTAGTTCATGGCGTGAATGGGCTGACCAGCAATCGCGTGGGCGGCAATCAACCCTTCGTGCGCAGCAACGTGTGCCAGCTGCAGTCCGCCGATCACGTCGCCCACGGCGTAGAGGTGCTCCTGCTTGGTGCGCATCTGCGCATCAACGGCGATGAAGCCGCGCTCCGCAGTGGCTGCGGTGCTCTCGAGGCCGATGTTGGCGCTGTTCGGCACGCGACCGGCGGCAATAACGAGCAGGTCGGCGCTCAGCGGCGTTGCGCTGCCCGTGCCGTCGACTGGCTCGATGCTTAGCGTCACACCGTCGGCGCTGCGCACGAGGCTCCCCTCGGTGATGCGGTGGGCCACATGAATCGTGATGCCGCGCTTGGTGAAGGCGCGTGCGAGCTCTTTCGATGCGTCGCGATCTTCGAGCGGCACGATTGCGGGCAGCATCTCAACGATGGTCGTCTCGGCGCCGATGTCGCGGAAGTACGAGGCGAACTCGCAGCCAACGGCGCCGCCGCCAACCACGATGACGCGCTTCGGATGCAGCGTCCCTGTGACGATGTCATCACTGTCGACAATGACTTTTCCGTCGGTCTCAAGGCCTGGAATGCTGCGCACGCTTGAGCCGGTGGCGACCACGATGTCGGTGGCGGTGATGGTGCGCTCTTCGCCGGTTGGTGCGCCAGCTTCGTCGACGAGTGCCACCTTGATGCTGCCCGGTGCGGTGATGGTGCCGCGGGCGGCGATCAGCTCAACGTTGTTCTTCTTGAAGAGGCTCTTGAGGCCTGCGTGCATCTTGGCCACGATCTTGTCTCGGCGAGCGCCAACGACCGTGGTGTCGATGCCGGTGGCGGGGGTGATCTGGATGCCGAAGTCGGCCGCCTTGCCGATCTTGGCGAGCAGGTCGCCGCTCTCGAGCATCGCCTTGGCGGGGATGCAGCCCCAGTGGAGGCAGGTGCCACCCACCTTCTCCTGCTCGACGAGCGCCACACGCTTGCCGAGTTGGGCGGCACGGAAGGCGGCGGCATAGCCACCAGTTCCACCGCCGAGAACGAGGAGGTCGTAGTCGGGCATACGAGAATCCTACGCCCCGCCGCCGACCCTTGCCGCGCGCTGCTAATCTCCGCCGCAATGGACCTACCGCTGCTCCTCGCCGCCACTCTGGGCGCCTACCTGGCGGGCTCTATCCCGTTCGGTCTCCTTGTGGCGCGCCTCACCGGTGGCCCCGACCCACGCTCAATCGGCTCTGGCCGTACTGGCGGCACCAACGCCCTGCGCGCGCTCGGTCGTCGACGCGCCGCCGTGGTCTCCGCGGGAGACATCCTCAAGGGGACCCTCCCCGTTCTCGCCGTGCACTCGCTGGCCGCGCAGGGGGCTGAGATCTGGACCAGCACCTGGACCGTGATCGCCGCGCTCTTTGCTGTCATCGGAGCTACGCGCTCCATCTGGGTCGGATTTAAGGGGGGTCGCGGCATCGCAACCGGCTTCGGTACCGCGCTCGCAATTGCGCCGATCGCACTTGCTGCGGTTGCACCAATCTTCCTTATCGTGATCTGGCGAACCAGGATCGTCTCGCTCGGGTCACTCGCCACCGCAGCGCTCTTTGCCCCAGCCCTCTTCATCATTAGCTACGCCACAACCGGGATGCTCGACGGCGCGCTTATTGCGTATGGCATCGTTGG
>JAEMRB010000027.1 GCA_016463555.1 Chloroflexota bacterium | reverse complement strand
TCGAACGCGCGGGGCTCCTTGCACCGCTTGAAACGCTCGGCTTCAACGTGGCCGGCTACGGCTGCACCACCTGCATCGGCAATTCGGGCCCACTCGACGCAGGAGTCTCTACCGCCATTGAGTCAGGTGACCTCACCGTTGCCGCCGTCCTCTCAGGGAACCGCAACTTCGAGGGGCGCATCCACCCGTCGGTACGTGCCGCCTATCTCGCCTCCCCACCACTCGTGGTGGCACTCGCACTCGCCGGGCGCGTCACGCTCGACCTCACGCAGGAGCCGATCGGCAACGACAAGAGCGGCACCCCCGTCTTCTTGCGCGACCTCTGGCCAAGCGACGACGAAATCGGCACCGCTGTTGCCGCCGCCGCCGACGCCTCGCTCTACCGCAGCAGCTACAAGGATCTCTTCGCCGGCGACGATCGCTGGCGCAACCTTGCGAGCCCAACGGGCGAAACGTACGCATGGGATGCGAGATCAAGCTACGTCTCGCGACCAGCCTTCACGGAGGGGATCACCCCCGAGCCGCAGCCGATCGCCGATATCAGCGACGCGCGCGCACTCCTGCTGCTGAGTGACTCCGTGACGACCGACCACATCTCCCCCGCCGGTTCAATCCGCATCGACTCCCCTGCCGGCCGCTGGCTCATTGAGCACGGTGTGGCCGCTGGCGACTTCAACTCGTACGGCGCACGACGCGGTCACGACGAGGTGATGACGCGCGGCACCTTCGCCAACATTCGCCTTCGCAACGCGCTCGCCGGCGGCAAGGAGGGCCCAATCACCCGCCACCACCCATCGGGCGAGATCCTCGCCGTCGCCGATGCCGCTGCGCGATATCAGGGCGAAGGGAGCGACCTGATCATCCTCGCCGGCAAGGAGTACGGCTCAGGCTCGTCGCGCGACTGGGCCGCCAAGGGGACGCGCATGCTCGGCGTGCGCGCCGTGATCGCACAATCCTACGAGCGCATCCACCGCTCCAACCTGGTCGGCATGGGCGTTCTGCCGCTCCAGTTCCTCCCAGGCGAGAGCGCCGAGACACTGGGCCTCACCGGCACAGAGCGCTTTGATGTCGCCGGTATCGGCAGCTGCACCGCTCGCTCAGCAATCCGCATCAGCGCACAGCCCGTCGACAGCACCGATGCGCCAACCGGCCCTGCGAAGGAGTTCTCAGCGCTCGTACGACTCGATGGCCCAAACGAGGTCAACACCTACCGCAACGGCGGAATCATGCCAGCGGTGCTGCGAAGGATGGCCAAGAGCAGCTAGCTGCTACTCGAATTGTCCGATCACATCCACGAGCAGGTCCGCAAAACGAGCAGAGTCAACCCCTACGGCAACATCGACTGAGGCGGCGCGTCCGCGATCACGTAGTCGCTCGGGGAACCAATCCACCACTGTCCTGCCGCGCTGAAGGTCAGCGAGTTCAATGTCGACGGCGGCGTGCACCACGGCAACAAGTTCAGGGTCTACCAGGTGCGCCACTGCAACCGCGTCGTGGATTGCGCAGTAATCCCATCCATACCGCTCTTGGTAAAACACCTCAAAGAAGCCAAGCAGATCAGAGAAGACGCGCCCGGCCCGGTTTCCAGTCGCCTCAAGGCGTGCCCGCTCGGCGGCCCCCATCTTGGCAAGATGGGTGGCATCAAGGCCGACCATGGTGATCGGGATCCGGCTTGCGAATACGACAGCGGCGGCATCTGGATCGACGTAGACGTTGAACTCTGCCGCGCTCGTAACGTTTCCTTCGCCGACCGCCCCACCCATCCACGAGATGTGCGAAACCTTCGAGATCAGCTCGGGGTGCGCCTGGATGAACAGCGCGATATTCGTGAGCGGCCCGAGCGGCGCCAAGACGACCGGCTCTGGTGAAGCGGTGACAAGCGTTGCAATCAGGTCGACTGCGCCAGCTTCGTGCACGCGGCCTGCAGGCTCTGGAAGGTCTGCCCCCTCTAGGCCAGACTCCCCATGAACATATGCCGCCGTAAAGAGCGGCCGCACTAGAGGCACGGCAGCACCGGCCGCCACAGGCATATCGTGGGCGCCCAACAACGCGAGCACCCGACGGGTATTCAGGAAGGTGTTCGGCAGGATTGAGTTCCCCGCAACTACCGTGACGCCAAGCAGATTCAGTTCAGGTCGAGCAATGGCAATCGCGATGGCCATTGCATCATCGTGCCCTGGGTCGCAATCAATGATGAGAGGGAGCGGCTTCGCACGAGTCCCGAGCGGCGCCCGACGCGGCGAGTCCGGATACGGCGTTGAGAGTGGCATTGGGTTCGGCGCTAGTGGGCTCACGCGCGGACTATACAACCTAGGTGGTGGGCGATACTGGACTCGAACCAGTGACCTCACGGATGTGAACCGTGCGCTCTAACCAACTGAGCTAATCGCCCTCGGGCGCAGATTCTACTAGGTTCAGCCCGCTAATCCCCTGAGGATGAAGTTCTCGAGCAGGTTCAGCACGATCATCGTGACGAGCGGCGACCAGTCCACACCACCAAACGTTGGCAGGATGCGCCGGGCTGGGGCAAGGATCGGCTCACTCATGTCGTAGATGATTCGCGAGATCCGATAGTTGCCGGAGGGATCGAACCAGGAGAGGAGCACGCGCCCCAGAATCACCCACCAAAGGGTCTGGAAAACGAGACCAACGATCGCTGACGTACTCATACCTACAGCCTACCCGCGCGGCCCAAAGAGCGCGCTCCCCACCCGCACCTCGGTGGAGCCCTCGCTGATCGCGACCTCGAAGTCGCCGCTCATCCCCGCGGAGCGCAGTGGTCCAAGGTTGAGGCCGAGCGCCTGTGCGTCGGCGTCCACTTGTGCTGCGAGTGTTCGGAACTGGGCGAAGGTTGGGCGTGCCGCCTCCCCACCCGCCGTGAGCCTCCCCACCGTGAAGAGTCCGGCCAAGGTGACTGGGGCACCTTTAACGATTGCGGCGATGGCGGGAAGTGCCGCGCGCAGGCCCTCGGGGGTGAAGCCCGACTTAGCCGGGTCTTCGTCCACGTTCACCTGGAGTGCGATCTCGATCGGCTTGGCTCGCTCGGTGGCGAGTGCGGCGATGCGCTCTAAAAGGTCAACGCTCCCCACGGTGGCGATGCGCTCCGCAACCTCCATCGCGCGTCGCGTCTTGTTGGACTGCAGTGGGCCGATCAGCACCCAGGTGAGGTTCGCTACCGGTCGCAGTGCCGCAACGGCGGCTCGCTTTGCTTCGAGCTCTTGCACGCGGTTCTCACCGAAGAGGGTGCATCCAGCGTCTACAACAACCGCGATCTGCTCAGCGGCCACACCCTTCGTGACCACCATGAGTTCGGCAGGGCCCGCGGCGCGCACGCGCGCCAATAGCTCGCGATAGCGGGTGGTGAGATCGGCGCCGCTCAGCATCGCCTGGGGTTACCCCCAGCAACTAGGAGATGCGGTTGCGCGGACGCAGGAAGGCTGGGATATCGAGATCGCTTAAATCGACCTCTTCTGGCTGCGGAGCGACTGGCAGAGGTGCCTGGTCGGCCTCGTCACGGCCAACTGGGGTCAACTCAGGTGTGGGGGTGTAGGTGAGGCTCCCCGTCGGAGCCTCCTGCACGGCGACGCCATCGTCACGCAGGCTCCATGCGCCACTATCGGTCGCTCGGTATGGGGCGCGTGGGCTGGAGGTCGAACCCTGTCGATCCGCTGAGAAGCCGGTGGCGATCACGGTGATCTGGATCTCATCGCCGAGCGACTCGTCGAGCGAGGTGCCGAAGATGATGTTCGCCTCGTCGTCTGCGCGTGCGGTGATGTGGTTGATCGCCTCGTTCACCTCATGGAGTGTGACGGTGGCGGAAGCGGCAACGTTGATCAGCACGCCGGTGGCGCCTTGAATGTCGACCTCGAGGAGTGGTGAGGCAATCGCGATCTCGGCTGCGGAGGTGGCACGGTTCTCGCCACTGGCGCGACCGATCCCCATCAGGGCGGAGCCAGCGTCGCGCATGATCGAACGCACGTCAGCGAAGTCGAGGTTGATGATGCCAGGCACCGTGATGACATCGCTGACGCCCTTGACCGCCTGGCGCAGCACGTCGTCGGCGATGCGGAACGAGTCTTCCATAGAGGTCTGGCGGCTAACGACACTCAGGAGTCGCTCGTTAGGAATGACGATGAGGGTGTCGACATGCTTGCGCAGTTCGTTCACGGCAGCCTCGGCTACCGCAGCGCGACGTCGCCCCTCAAAGACGAACGGCTTGGTGACGATGCCGATCGTGAGGGCGCCAATCTCCTTGGCGATCTTCGCAACGACAGGGGCAGCGCCCGAGCCGGTGCCGCCACCCATGCCAGCGGTCACAAAGACGAGGTCAGAGCCCTCAAGGGCGGCACGCAGATTTTCGATGTCCTCCTGGGCGGCACGCTCACCTACGGCAGAGTCACCGCCGGCGCCGAGGCCGCGAGAGATCCCGTCACCAATACGGATGCGTGTTGGGGCGTGGGACTTCACCAACGCCTGGGCATCGGTGTTCACGGCAATGAACTCCACGCCGAGCAGCTCGGCGCGAATCATGCGGTTGACGGCGTTAGATCCTGCGCCGCCGACACCGACGACGCGAATGAGCGCGAAATTCTCGGTTTGCGCTGCCATCGACTCCATGCCCTCCGGACCTGTTGCCTCGACTCTGCGCCGCCCGGGGCTAGCCCCGTTTAGACGACGCCCTCCCGCCGATCCCGCGAAGTGTAGCAGCGCCCCGCCCGCTATTCGCGGCGGGTTGGGTTACCCCCGAATACGACCGAAGAGGTTGCGCACCCCCCCGAAGAGGCGCCCTACGAATCCTGCTTCCGGCTCCTCGGCGATCCCCGCCTCATCCAGGCCGCGAGCGACCCAAGAGAAGAGGCCGAGCACGGCCGCCTGGCCAGGCCCGCGGAACTCGTCGAGGATCCCCAGAATTGGCCCAGTTGGCGATGCAACGCGAACCGGCGCCTTCAGGATCTCACGTCCAAGCGCCTCGACGCCTTGAAGCAGCGCCCCGCCGCCGGTCAAGACAACGCCTGCGCTGGTCACCTCTGGACCCGCCTTGGCGATCACGCCAGCGATCAGTTCAAAGATCTCGCTCATGCGTGGCTCAATGATGCGAGCGAGCTCGAGTCGGCCGATGCGCCGACCGGCTGGCTCGTCGGGAACGTTGTACTGCTCCGCGTCACTGGCGGTGCGCGGGTCGCAGGTGCCGTAGGTCATCTTCAACTCTTCGGCGGCAAGGAGGCTCGTCTTGAGCCCAATCGCCACGTCACGAGTAATGAAGGCGCCGCCGATTGGCAGGACCGCCGTATAGACCACAGCGTTCTGGTGGAAGATCGCGATATCGCAGGTCTCTGCGCCGACATCAACCAGGACCGTCCCGAGTTCACGCTCGGTCTCAGTGAGCGTCAGCTCGGCGGCGGCGAGCGACGCTGGAACGTAGTCGTCAACCGCGATGCCAGCAGCCTGCACGCACTTCTCAAGATTCTGCACGGCGGTGCTGCCGGCGGTGATGAGGTGCGCGCGAGCCTCGAGTCGGTAGGCGATCATGCCGCGTGGCTGCTGGATCCCCTCCTGGCCATCCACGATGTACGACGAGGGAAGCACATTGAGAAGCATGCGCGAGTTCGGTACCTCGATCGCACGGCAGACCTCAAGGACGCGATCCACATCGTCATCTCGAATCTCACGATCGGGATTGGCGACGGCTACCTGGCCGCTTGTGTTCACCCCCAGCACGTGGTTCCCGGAGATGGTGATCGTGGCGTGTTCAATGTGATAACCGGAGAGGCGCTCAGCGGCATCAACGGCGGCGCGGATTGCGGCGCCCGTCTTCTCGATGTCGGTGACAACACCCTTGCGCATCCCTTGGTTCGGGTAGGTCCCCTTGCCAATGACGCTGATGGAGCCATTCTCGCCACCAATATGCGCAATTGCGCACGAAACCTTCGAGGTGCCGATATCAATCGCGGCGATCGTTGTGTAGCGCTCTTCTGCCATTTAGTTGCCCCCTCCACTCTGTGCGCTCATCTTGCGCATCATACCCCTGCTCACCCGAACGCCACGCCCTATCTGCACCATCACGGGCTCACCGTGGGGGCTGCGGGGCTTGGCGATGGATCAGAGGGGGCCGGGCTAGGACTTGGACCCACGGATGGTGGTGGTGGTCGCACACCCTTCGCCGTGTAGGTGCCAGCCTGGTCGTCGGCGAGGATGACCCAGCCGATCCGTGTCTCTCGTCCGGCGAGCAGGCTGCGCAGCAGCCGAACCTGGCCCGGGATCATGCTGGTTGGGCGGATGGTGGCGGAGTAGATGCCGAAGACTGCATGCCACTCGATCGATGGCCCGGTGGCCTCCACCACGAAGCCGAAATCGCTGAGGAGGCGGAGAGTCAGGGTGGTGGCGCCGGTGCCGAGATCCTCTGGCGTCAGGGAGGCAAGGCGCGTGGTTACATCGAGCTCGGTTGCCGTGAGTTGCCGAACCGTAAGGAGTGGGCTTGGCACGCGATCGTCGTAGAGGAGGGGGGCCGCCGCAAGTGCCGCTGCCGCCGTCGGCGCCAGATCAAGCGTGTCGATGTTGCCAAGGAGTTCGCCGCTCTCGGTGACGGCGTAGGCCAGATCGCCAATCTGCCAGCGCAGCAGGAGTGACTTCTCGCGCACTCGGATCTGAATCCCATCAGGAAGCCCAGCGCTGACCCGCACTGAGGCGACGAGTGGCAGCGCTGCCACCGCCTCCTCTGCGGCGCGGAGGTTCACGCCGAGCAGGCTGCTGCCGATCGGAATGTTTGCAGCCGCGATCACCGCATCGGGATCAAGGAGCAGGGCGCCGACGACTGAGATGTTGCCGACCGTCGTGAGGCTGGCGCGCGCAGCCACCGGCGGTAGGAGGAAGGCCGCCACCAAGATTGCGCCGAGGGCAATCGGACGCAGCCGAGCCGCTGCCCCTGGGGTGAGGCGTGGGCCTCGCCCCGACGTCGCGCCAGGATCTTCGTTCGGGCGCCGTTTCGCGGAGCCACCGACTGGCGTCACGCCAGCGCGTCGACGGCTTCCGCCAAGCCCAGGGCGTACGCCGGGCGGCGCCTCACCCGGAGCGAATGGTCGTGCGCCTGCACCGCGATGCTGCCCGCGATCCCCTGTCGATGATCTGCGATCGCTCATTGCGCGCTACGCGACGCAGGACGCGCCGCCGCCGCAGCGACAAGCTCAACGCACAGCTCCGTAAAGCTCGAGCCACCCGCCATCACCAGTGCGGGGAAGAGCGAGATCGGCGTGAAGCCAGGGAAGGTATTCACCTCTGAGAGGTACCAGTGGCCGGCGCGCTCGCCACTCCGCGCCATCAAGAAGTCCATGCGTGCGAGGCCACGACTCTGGGCGGCGGTGAAGAGCGCAACGGCGGCGGCGCGCATCTCATCTGCCAGAGCCGGTGGCAGGTCGCTTGACGTCGTGGTGCGCGAGACGCCCGGCGCGTACTTGGCGTCGTAATCGTAAAACTCACGGCCGGGAAACACCTCGCCAGGACCGAATGCCTGCACCGATCCGTTCGTGCGCTCGAGAACAGCAACCTCCAGCTCGCGGGCACGCTCAAGGTACGGCTCGAGCATCGCGCGATCGCCAAAGCGCAACGCCTCGTCAACCGCATCTGCCCAATCGGCTGACGTGTGTGCGATCTTCATGCCGATAGATGAGCCGTGTGCGGCAGGCTTGCCGATCAGTGCACCTGTCGTAGTGTGCGTGTCGGCAAATGCGGCGATAGCACGGAGGAGACCCTCCCGATCTGATCTCCATTCGCGTTGCGTGATGACGAGCTCAGGGAGCGTCGCTACTCCGCCTTCGCGCGCGAGCGCCTTGAAGCGCGGCTTGTCCATGCCGAGGGCCGCAACTGCGGGGGTGTCACCGACATAGTTCAGCCCGGCCGCCGCAGCCGCTGCGGCGATCGTGCCATCTTCATCGCCCGGTCCATGAAGCGCAGGGACGACGATCGTCTCTGGTGCCGATGCGGCAACGCTTTGGAGATAGGTATCGAGCGCCATGGGCTGTGTGCCACTGAGTGCTGGCGCGGTGAGATCCGTGTATGCGCCGCCAGGGAGATCGCCGCGACGGTGCGCCGCTGGCAACGGTCGAAGCGAACCATCTCGTGCGATATGTGCCTGGGTGACTGTTAGGCCGGCATCGAGCAGCGCGGCGGCGATGGCGGTGCCAGAGATCGTGGAGATATCCGACTCCGCACTCCTCCCGCCGAAGAGCACGAGGACTGGTGGGAGAGCGCTGTGCCCGCTCACGCGGCGGACTCCCCGATGAAGGCGATCTCTGTGGCGAGGGTGATTCCGGACTGTGCGTGGACCGCATCGCGGCAGGCGTCGTGGAGCGCGCGGATCTCCGCTGCGGTCGCCCCCCCACGATTGAGGATCCAGTTGGCGTGCATCTCGGAGACCTCTGCACCGCCCATGCGCACACCCTTCATCCCCGCAGCCTCAATGAGTGCGCCAGCGCTCAGCTCGCCTGGGGGATTGCGGAAGACGCTGCCAGCGCTCGGAATGCCGAGCGGCTGATGCTCGCGACGCCAGCGGCGAATCTCCTCGAGATGCGACTTGATCAGCTCTGGCTCGCCTGGTGTCAGGGTGACCCTCGCCCCCAGGATCACCTCGCTGCCCCCCTCTGGTCGCTTGAATCGCGACTCGCGGTAGCTGAACGCCGCGTCGGCGATAGAGATCTCCGACTCGGAGCCATCCGCGCGGAGGAGCGTGATGGAGGTGGCAATTGCGGCCATCTCGCCGCCGTGCGCTCCAGCATTTGCCCAGATTGCGCCACCGATGTTCCCCGGAATGGCGAGGGCGAACTCAAGCCCGGTGAGCCCCGCCTCGGCGGCAATCGTCGACGCCTTCGCCATGGGGACCCCTGAATCGAAGGAGATCGTCCCCGCAGCCTGATCGACGTCGTACCCCGCGCTGCGATTGAGGGCAACGATGCCACGAATGCCAGCGTCCCCCACCACCACATTGCTGCCGCGCCCAAGGATGCGCAGTGGCCAGCCGCGTGACGCAGCGAGGCGAACCAGCCCACGCAGGGCGAAGCGATCGCGAATGGTGACCATGAGGTCGGCCGGCCCACCGACACGCATCGTGGTGTGTTCGGCGAGTGGCTCGTTGCGCAGCACCTTCAAGCTGAGTCGGCGCTCCAGTTCGCGAGCGGCAACCTCGGCATCGGCCCACGGCTGATGCGTGTGCACCTCGCTCATCCCTGACCGCCCAGCTGCAGCAGCCTCTGCGCGATGACCATCGCGGCGTCAGGGTGCGCCAACGTTGTAGCGGCACGCGCCGCTGCAGCGCGCTGTGCTGGCGTCGCATAGTTGGCAACCGCCGCGAGGAGGCGTTCGGAGGTCAGCTCCTCATCGTTGATCAGCGTCACAGCGCCAGCCGCTGCGGCGGCCTCTGCATTGGCGCGTTGATGGCCGCCGGCAAATGGGTACGGCACGATGATGGCGGGGAGCCCAGCGGCGGCCGCCTCAGCAATGGTCGATGCACCGGCGCGTCCGAGCATCAGATCGGCGGAGACGAGTGCCCCCTCCATCTCTCCCCCACCCAGGAATGCGACGGGCAGGTAGCGGTCACGCAGCTCCGCAGGGAGGCTCGCTCGTCGACGCTCCGCATCGGGGAGGCCCTCCATCACGACGTGTAAGACGCTCCACCCCGTGAGCAGCGTTGCAAGCGCACCGTCGAGTGCCGTCTCGAATCGACGAACGCGCTGCGAGCCGCCGAACACCAAGAGGAGTTGATCGCTCTCGCTGAGGCCGCGCGCCGTTCGTGCCGTTGTGCGATCAATCGTGAGCTCGCGCACAGGGGTGCCGGTCACGGTCGTCTTCGCACCGCTCCATGGCGCGCGCTGCGCGGTCTGCCGCCAGGCGACCGCGCGGTGGGAGGCGAGCGGCGCAACGAGGGTGTTCGATCGTCCCGCCTGCACGTTCCCCTCCCATAGGAGGCTCGGCGTGCGCGTAAGCCACGCGGCGATCAACGTAGGAATGGCGATGTATCCACCCGTGGAGAAGATCACGTCGGGTCGCACGCGACGGATCAGGCGAATCGCTTGCGGGATCGACCAGAGCAGCTTGGCGGCATCACGCGCCGTCGCGAGCAACCCTGCGCCGCTCGGTCGCAGACTTGGGGCGGCCAAGAGCGTCAACGGGTACCCCGCCTCTGGGACAAGGCGTGACTCAACGCCACGTGCGCCGCCGAGCCAGCTGATCTCAGCGTCGGAGTGGAGCTGGCGAACCGTACGAGCTACGGCGAACGCCGGGAAGAGATGCCCCCCCGTTCCGCCACCCGCGATTAGCACGCGCATCACTACCTCCTGCCTGGCTTGGATCCATCGTCTCACGCGATACCGAGAGGAGCAGCCCAATTGCTGCCATCAGAACAATGAGTGAAGAGCCGCCCTGGGAGACCAGCGGGAGCGGCACGCCGGTCACTGGGAGTAGGGCGAGTACGACCGCGATGTTCACGAACGCCTGCCCGGAGATCCAGACCACGATGCCCGTCGCCAGCAGTGCGCCGTAGGTGTCGGGGGCGCGACGTGCCGTTCGCAGGCCGCGAAGGGCGATCGCCAAGAAGGCCACGATCACGATGAGCATGCCGAGCAGGCCAGCCTCCTCGCCGATCACCGCAAAGATGTAGTCGTTCCACGCGTACGGGATGTTGATCCCGCCCAGCTGCTGGGAGGAGCCGAGGCCTGAGCCGAGCGGCCCACCGACCGCCATCGCGATCAAGCCTTGCAGCGTCTGATAGGTGGAGCCGGTTGGATCAGAGAACGGGTCGCTGAACCCACCGAGGCGCGCCGCCTGGTAACCGTTCGTAAACATCAGCGCGATGGCAGCCGCTGCCACGCCAAAGCCCGGGACAAACACCCAGCGCTTAGGGACGCCCGCAACGAAGAGGAGTGAGAACCCGATCAGGCCGAGAATCGACGCGGTGCCCAGGTCTGGCTC
>JAEMRB010000109.1 GCA_016463555.1 Chloroflexota bacterium | reverse complement strand
TAGATCCAACGAACGGCATCACCATCGTTGCGCTCAGTCAGTGCGGTGCCGTTGCAATTGATACGGCGCGCCCACTCATCGTGCTTCTCGACAGCGCAACGACGAGTGACCAGTTGCCGGGCCGCAGTGGTTCAAGTTTTGCACTCCTTTCGCGCCTCTACGGCGCCGAACGAGCGGTGAGGTTGCTGCCAAGTGGCGGCGTCAGCACCCTTGGCTCCTGCACATCTGCTGGCGCGGGCGAGGAGCAAGCCATCTACATCGCAGGGCTCGAGCCGCTCGATGCCTTCGCCACACCGTGGACGATGCCGTGGCTCAGCGCCCGCCTCCGAGCACTCGACGGCTGCCCGTGGGATCGCGAGCAGACCCATGCATCACTGGCGAAGCACCTCATCGAAGAGGCCTGGGAGCTGCATGACGCAATCGCGGTGCTTGAGTCTGCGAGCGAGGCGGAGCGACCACGGGCTACCGCCGATCTAGCCGAGGAGCTTGGCGACGTGCTGCTGCAGGTGGTGCTGCACTCGCAGATCGCGCAGGAGCGCGGCGACTTTGATCTTGCCGATGTGCAGGACGGGCTCGTGCGCAAGATTGTGCGCCGACACCCACACGTCTTCGGTGACGCGAGCGCAGCAACGACGCGCGACGTGCAGCGGAACTGGGAGGAAATCAAGGCGAGCGAACGTGCCGCAGCTGGCGAAGGTGAGAAGGCGAAGGGTGCGCTTGATGGCGTGAGTCGCGGACTCCCGGCCCTCTCGGCGAGCCGCGAGCTGCAGGACCGCGCCAGTGCCGTTGGCTACGACTGGCCAACCCTCGACGGCGTACGGGCGAAGATCAGCGAAGAGTTGGCCGAGCTCGATGAGGCACTCGCCGAGGCTGGGCACCCCGACCAGATCACCAGCACGCAGGCTGTGAGCGCCGCCACGTTGGCGCACGCGCAAGAGGAGCTGGGCGACGTGCTCGCCGTGATCGTGAACCTGGGTCGCCGCAGCGGCATTGATGCCGAGGCGGCGCTCCGCGGGGCCAACGACAAGTTCCGGCGCCGCTTCGGCGAGGTCGAGCGCCGAGCCGCCTCACGCGGGATCTCCCTAAAAGATGCAGACTTCACAACATTAGATGCGCTCTGGGATGAGGCAAAAGCCGCCGAGCGCGAAGCGAAAGGGTAGGGGGCACGATGAGCAAGTTGCGAGCCGACGGACGCGCCGTGGATCAACTCCGCGATCTGAAGATTGAACTCGGTGTCCAGAAGTGGGCCGAGGGTTCCGCCATCATCTCGATCGGCAACACCGTGGTGATCTGCTCCGCCTCCATCGAGGAGCGCGTGCCGCCACACCTTCGCGGCAAGGGGACCGGCTGGGTCACGGCCGAGTACAGCATGCTGCCGCGCGCCACGAACACCCGCTCCGATCGTGAGGCGGTGCGTGGCAAGCTTGGCGGCCGCACCCACGAGATTCAACGACTGATCGGCCGCGCTCTTCGCCAGTCGGTCAACCTGACCAAACTCGGTGAGCGCTCGATTCTCATCGACTGTGACGTGCTCGTAGCCGATGGCGGTACCCGCTGCGCCAGCATCACCGGCGGCTGGATCGCCCTCGCCCTCGCCATGCGCGCCAAGAAGCTTGAGGCGCACCTAGTGCGCAACGTGGCCGCCGTCTCGGTCGGCATCGTCGACGGCCAGGCCGTTCTCGACCTGCCGTACGAAGAGGACAGCCGTGCCGATGTCGACCTGAACGTGGTCGCCACCGACGCCGGCCACTATGTCGAACTGCAGGGGACGGCTGAACAGGATCCGTTCCACCGCACCGCCCTCGACGAGATGTTGAAGCTTGCCGACGCCGGGATCGCCGACCTCATCAAGTTCCAGCGCGACACCCTCGCCGGCGCGTGACCGCGCCGCGACGGCGGCTCCTCGTCGCCACCGGCTCCGCCCACAAGCTGATCGAGCTACAGCGCCTCTTCGGCGATCTGCCGATTGACCTGGTGACGCTGCGCGACCTTGGCATCACCGACGAGGCACCAGAAGACGGCACAACGTTCGAAGCGAATGCACTGCAGAAGGCTCGCTGGTATGCAGAGGCTTCGAGCGAGTGGACGCTCGCCGACGACTCAGGCCTTGAGGTGGCGGCACTGAAGGGTGCACCTGGTGTCTACACGCGTCGCTACGCCGGGCCCGACGCCACCGACGTGCAGAACTACGAGAAGCTCCTTGCTGAAACCGCGGGAGTCACCGATCGATCGGCGCGCTTCGTCTGCACCATGGCGCTGATTGATCCCGTCAACGGCTCAGAGCGCACCTTCCGTGGGGAATGCCCTGGAACGCTCACCACGGCACCACGAGGGGAGTTCGGCTTCGGCTACGACCCGATCTTTGAGGTTGATGGTCGAACGATGGCGGAACGCGCACCTGCAGAGAAGGATGCGCTCAGCCACCGCGGCCGTGCCGCCGCCCTGGTTGCAGCAGCGCTTAGGAGTGAGCTCGAACAAACGCGCTAAGCGCCGCGCGCGGCCCCTTCGCCTCGGGGATGGGTAGCAGCGGATACACGTGCACCAGTCCCTCCTCAAGGTGGGCGGTGCAGGAGACGCCGGCAGCCTTCGCGTCTGCCACGAGACGGAGCGCTTGCGGATAGAGCACGTCGCGCGAGCCACTAAAGAGCAGCAGCTCGCGAATCCCACGGAGTGAACCGAACTGCGGACTCACTTCAGCACGGCGAGGATCATCGCTCCCGGCCCAGAAGCGGCCAGCAACTTCAAGGAATGGCGCGCTGAGAATGGGATCGGCGCGGTCGTACGTTGGCGTTGTGGGATCGGACATGGT
>JAEMRB010000108.1 GCA_016463555.1 Chloroflexota bacterium | reverse complement strand
ACCGCCGTGAGGCGCCAGTCGATGATCGTCATCGCCACCAGCGTTGAGACGACGATGGCGATGCTTGAGGCGAGGTTCGCCGCCGCATCGCTGACGACCGACTGCACCCCCGACACGTCGTTGGTGAGGCGGCTCTGAATCTCACCGGTGCGCGTCTCCGAGAAGAAGCGGATCGGCATCGACTGCACGTGGGTGAAGAGCGCATTGCGCAGGTCGCGCATCACGAACTGACCAACAGAGGCGGTGAGCCACGCCTGGGCGAGTCCGATCCCGCCGTTGATGATCGGCACCACCACCATCAGCCCGGCGTAGAGCGCCAGCAGACCAAGATCGCGCTGCGGAATCGCCTCGTCGATGAGGAGCTTTAAGAGGTACGGGTTGGCAAGCCCCAAGATGCTCGACCCAAGGATGGCGAGCCCAATAACGCTGAGGCGCCCTCGGTATGGCCCGAAGAACTTCGCCGCTCGTCGTAGAAGTGGCAGTGCCGCCCCAGCTGGCTTCGTTGGGCCGCTCGCGTCACCACCGAACATATGGCCGCCGCGCCCAGGACCCATGCCGCCGCTCATGCGCGCACGGCGACGCGGGCGGGTGCGCTCATCAATAGAAGACGTGTGGGCATGGCGGGATTCTATCCCGCCGAGGGCTAGATCCCCGAACCGTCGGCTGCTACCTCGTCGGTGCGCACGCGTGCCTGCGACAGTTGGCTCCCCGCAGGAACGCTCTTGGTCAGCCATACGTTGCCGCCGATCGTTGAGCCGCGTCCAACAGTGATGCGACCCAAGACGGTCGCTCCCGAGTAGATCACCACATCGTCTTCGATGATCGGATGGCGCGGCTGGCCCTTCACAAGGTTGCCATCTTCACCCTTCGGGAAGCTCTTGGAGCCGAGCGTGACGCCTTGGTAGAGGCGCACGCCACTCCCGATGATCGCCGTCTCACCGATCACCACACCGGTGCCGTGGTCGATGAAGAAACGCTCGCCAATCGTTGCACCTGGGTGAATGTCGATCCCCGTGGCCGAGTGTGCCGCCTCCGATGCGATGCGCGGAAGCAGTGGCACCTCCAACGTGTAGAGAAGGTGCGCCATGCGGTGATCGATCATGGCGCGCACACCAGGGTAGCCATGCAAGATCTCGGAACGGCTGCGTGCCGCAGGATCTCCCGCAAACGCAGCAGCGATATCTCCCTCAATCAGTGTGCGAATAGCGGGAAGCTCAGCTGCGAACGCGTGCGTGACGCGATCGACCTGATCAGGGGCGAGCCCCTCACCTGGTCGCTCGGCAGCGAAGAGCACGGTGCAGCGTCGAATCTGTTCGCGCAGGCCAGCGAGTGCCGCGGTGAGATGTGCGGCGACCGCCGCCTCACCATCGGCGGCAACGCCGAGCTCTCGCGGAAAGAGTGCCGCGCGAAGTTCGGCCAGCACGCGAGAAATCTCGCCGCGTGACGGGCGGTCGCTTGCCGCCACCGCGCCACCCGCGAGGGCAGCGTCAGCGGCGGTAAGTGCGCGACTCAGTTCGGTTGCGTCAGAACTCACAGAGCGATGCCGCTGGCATCGAAAAGCCCCTCGTAGAGCGCGGTGCTCAGGTAGCGCTCGCCCGAATCTGGCAGCACCACCACGATCGTCTTCCCGGCGTTCTCTGGCAGGTGCGCCAACTTCAGCGCAACGTGTGCCGCAGCACCGCACGAGATGCCAACGAGGATCCCCTCTTCGCGCGCAATGCGACGCGCCATGGCGATCGCCTCTTCGTTGGTCACCGACTCAACCTGATCGATCAGCGAGATATCAAGGATGTCTGGAACGAATCCTGGCCCGATCCCTTGAATCTTGTGCGGCGCTGGCTGATTTGGCTGGCCAGCAATGCGCTGCGCAATGACTGGGCTGGTGGCAGGCTCAACGGCAACGATGTGCACCGCCTTACCGAGACCCTTCTTAAAGTAGCGAGCGACGCCGGTGATGGTGCCGCCGGTGCCACTCCCTGCAACGAAGATGTCAACCTTTCCATTGGTGTCTGCCCAGATCTCTGGACCAGTGGTCGACTCATGAATCGCTGGGCCGGCTGGGTTCTTGAACTGCTGCAGCAGTACGTAGCGCGCAGGATCCGATGCGGCAATCTCTTCCGCCTTCGCGATCGCGCCTGGCATTCCCTTGGCGCCTTCCGTAAGGATGAGCGTTGCGCCGTAGGCAACGATCAGCTTGCGTCGCTCGATGCTGACGGTGTCGGGCATGGTGAGGGTGACCTTGTAGCCGCGCGCCGCACCGACCATCGCCAAGGCGATGCCCGTGTTGCCGCTTGTTGGCTCAACGATCTCCACGCCTGGCTTCAGCACGCCGCGCTTCTCGGCGTCGAGCACCATGGCGGTGCCGAGTCGGCACTTCACGGAGTAGGCAGGGTTGCGACCCTCGATCTTGGCGAGCACCGTTGCGGCGGCACCGTCGGTGACGCGGTTCAGGCGTACGAGTGGCGTGCCACCAATCGTGATCGCGTTGTCGGAGAAGATTTCTGGGTTCTGAACGGTCATATCGGGTACCTCCAGCTACATGGTGGGTTGTGGACTACATCCGCCGCCCCCTCTGCCGTTTGGTCCCTGGTTGCGATCGCCTCAGCGCGCGCAGGACGGCCAGATGGAGAGCGACGGGCATCGACAGATGCTCGGCTCGCCAGCGGCTTGGGCAATGAGATCGGCTGCGGTCATGTGGGTATCGTATCGCCTTCTCGCCAGGATGGGTACTGCAACGTCTCGCAATCACCAGTACAAGGGATACGATGCACGCATGAACACCCGAGAGCGCATGCAGCTCTTCCTTCGCAGCGA
>JAEMRB010000107.1 GCA_016463555.1 Chloroflexota bacterium | reverse complement strand
TCTTCTCCGGTGGTGGTCTGGCGCGATTCAGCGTCGTCGGCCTGGGCTTGAACCCCTACATCAACGCCTCGATCATCATGCAGCTGATGAGCGGCGTGGTGCCGCGCCTGATTGAACTCAGCCGCGAGGGTGAGTACGGCCGCAACAAGATCAACCAGTACACCCGCTACCTGACCGTGCCGCTCGCGGCGCTGCAGAGCTACGCCTTCCTTGCGCTGCTCAATAGCCAGAACGTGCTCAAGACGCGCTTCGACCTGGCCAGCCCAGAGACCCTCGTGCAGATCGTGATCCTCACGACCGGCTCACTGCTGCTGATGTGGATCGGCGAGCTCGTCACCGAGCGAGGCATCGGCAACGGGATCAGCTTCATCATCTTCGCCGGTATCATCGGCCGCGTGCCGGGCGCCATTCAGGAATTCTTTAGCGCGCCAGATCTCGCCGTACTGCTCGCCTTCGCCGTTCTCGGCGCTGCGGCCGTTGCCGCGATCATCTTGATCACCGAGGGGCAGCGCCGCATCCCGGTCGAGTATGCGAGCCGCGTCCGCGGCAATCGCGTCTACCAGGGTGGCCGCACCTTCCTGCCGCTAAAGGTCAATCAGGCCGGCGTGATTCCAATCATCTTCTCCATGAGCATCCTGCTCTTCCCAGCACAGATCGCCGGCTACTTCACCGCCTCAGAGGTTGAGTGGGTCAAGGGTGGCGCGCAGTGGATCGTTGACACGCTTGGGCCACAGAACGAGCTCGTCTATCTTCCGTTCTACTTCATCCTCACGGTGGCGTTCACCTACTTCTACACAGCCTTCACCTTCAAGCCTGATGAGACCGCAGACCAGCTGCGCAAGAACGGCGGCTACATCCCAGGCATTCGCCCAGGGATGCCAACGCAGGAGTATCTGGGGAAGGTCGTCACACGCATCACCCTGCTCGGATCGCTCTTCCTCGGACTTGTTGCCGTCTCGCCGTATGCGCTCGGCACACTCTTCGGTGATCTCGGTGGCCTCGGCGTCAGCCTTGGCGGTACCGGGCTCCTGATTGCGGTGAGCGTTGTTGTGGAGACGATGAAGCAGCTCGAGGCGCAGATGTTGATGCGAAATTACGAGGGCTTTATTAAGTGATCCTCGTCCTTCTCGGCGCCCCCGGCGCAGGGAAGGGGACGCAGGCGGAGGCACTCTCCGCAGCAACGGGGGCAGCCCACGTTGCAACTGGCGACCTCTTCCGTGCTGAAATTGCCGCTGGCTCACCGCTCGGTCTTGCCGCACAGCAGTTCATTGACGCTGGGCAGTTGGTCCCTGATGAGGTCACCATCAACATGATCCAAGCGCGTCTCGCCAAGTCGGATGCAGCGAACCGCGTCATCCTCGACGGCTTTCCGCGCAACCCTGCACAGGCGAGTGCACTGGATGCGGCGTACGCGGCGAGCGGTCGTTCGATCCGCGCCGTACTGCTGAAGGTGGACGACGCGATCCTTGCAGAGCGCCTCACCGCGCGCCGAGTCTGCCCGTCATGTGGGCGCTCGTACCACCTCCTCAGCCGCCCGCCGCAGAGCCCCGGGGTGTGCGACGTGTGCGCCACGGCGCTGGTTACCCGAAGTGACGACGCCCCCGAGACCGTTGCGGCGCGACTGGCAAATCAGCTCGCCGCCCTTGGCTCGGTTGTCGAGCTGTATCGCGCAACTGGCCGCCTCACTGAGGTGGGCGGGGTTGGCACCATTGACGAGGTCCAAGGTCGCCTAGCGGCGGCCGCCGCTGCCGCTGGGCTGACGGCCTAGCGATGGGGGCAATCACCCGCAAGAGCCCAGCCGAGATCGCGCTGATGCGACGTGCTGGCGCCATCGTTGCCGAAATTCATGAGCTCGTGCAGGAGGCGGCGGTTCCAGGGGCGAGTACCGCCGAGCTGAACGCGATCGCCGAGCGCTGCATTGAACGCCACGGCGCGGCCTCCAATTTCAAGGGCTATCACGGCTTCCCATCCGTCATCTGCATCTCGCTCGATAGCGAGGTGGTGCATGGCATCCCCGGCGATCGTGAGATCAAAGAGGGGGCGCTCGTATCCATTGACGCGGGTGCCATCTGGGATGGCTGGCATGCCGACGGGGCGCGCAGCTTCGTGGTCGGCGAGGGGTCCCCAGAGGCGAAGCGCCTGGTGGCGGTGACCCGCGAGGCGCTGGATGCCGGCATCGCCGCCGCCCGCCCAGGGGCCACCATCGAAGAGATCTCTGGCGCAATCGAGGATGTCGCCCTGCGCGCGGGGTATGGGATCGTGCGCCCCTACGTCGGCCACGGCATCGGCCGTGCCATGCATGAGGCCCCACAGGTGCCCAACTTCCGCACCGGCCGCAAGAGTCTGACCCTGGCGGAGGGGCACTGCCTGGCGATCGAGCCGATGCTCACCTTCGGGTCGCCTGAGGTTGGGGTGATGGAGGACGAGTGGACAGTTGTAACAATTGACGGGAGCCTGGCGGCACATTGGGAGGAGAGCATCGCCATCGTGGCGGGGGGCTCCACCATCCTCACGAGGGGGTCATGAACGCCCCTTTCGTGCGTGGATCGTGGGGCTCTGCTACTCTCTCCCTTCGCGCGTCTGCGGACTCCGTAGCGCGCCGTCTCGGCCTTCCGAGACCCAGTAACGCGTTCTGATCGGGGGTTTGTTGGCGAAGAAAGATTCGATCGAGGTCGAGGGGACCGTAGTTGAGCCGCTACCGAACACATCGTTCGTGATCGAGCTTGAAAATGGCCACCGGATCCGCGCCTATATCAGTGGAAAGCTTCGGACGAATTTCATCCGAATCCTTCCAGGTGATCGGGTGAAGGTCGAAC
>JAEMRB010000106.1 GCA_016463555.1 Chloroflexota bacterium | reverse complement strand
CAGCTTCGCGATCTCTACTCCGAGTGGAGCGGCGAGACTTCGCGAGAACGTCTCCGTCATATGGTCTTCGTCGCGATAGATCAGCACGCTCTGGTCAATTGGCGAGCAGGGCCATGCGGCACAAATCTCGCCTGTCAGATCAATCAGTAGCGCCCCTGAAACTTCGGCCGCCACACGCTCTGCAACACCAATCTCACGGTTATCTGCCGCATCTTGCGTGAAGAGGCAGGCGCGAATATCGCTCGGATGCTTTGAGAGACAGGCGGGAACATCGCGACCAGGGTCTGGCGTATCGACGAGGATCGCCGTTGCTCCTGGGATACGGGCGACCATCTCACCGAGTGCGGCTCCAGCCATCGCGGAGGTGATGCCCTCGGTGATTGGGCGGAAGGTGCGGCGATTCACGATGATGGTGAGCGCCGGCTTGATTTGATTGAGGCGTGCCACCGTCGCCTCGTTGAACGTGGTGCATTCACGGTACTCACGCTTCAGCGCCAAGTTGCGCTGCACGAGAGTGGTGAACGAGCACGACACCTTCACGAACGTGAGCAGACGCCAACCGCGTTCTAGCGCGACCGCTTCGATTGCGGGGAACCAGTGCGAGGCGTGAGAGTCGCCAACGAGGGCGATCGTGATCGCTGATCCTTTGACGCCGTAGACACAATTCGGCGGTGTTGTGACGCGCTCAAATGCGAGGCAGCCATCGCCGCGTAGCCGCTCTTCATCATCGCGCGCCGATGTCAGCGACGGGGTGAGATCTGCTGGCAGCGTGATTGGGCCGTCGCTCGCCACCGGCGAACCCGAGGGGCTCGGTGCTGGTGAGCCCGAAGGGCCCGGTGTCGGTTGAACGGCAACAGCGGACGAGGGGAGCGCAGCGGCGAGTCCTTGCGTAAAGAGAGCAACGCTGAGAATCCCCGCAACGCCAATGCGAATGGCGCTCCATGAGGTGGCGCGACGTGAGCGATCTCCGTAGCGGAAGGGCTGCTCAACGAAGCGCCAGCTCAGCCACGAGATGCCGATTGCCACAACGACGGACGCCACGATCTCAACGCCAGTGAGGGCGCGCTCGAGGAACATGATGGGGAGCACGAGGAGCGGCCAGTGCCAGAGGTAGAGCGAGTAGCTGATCTTGCCAAGGAAGCGCAGCGGTGCGGCGGCGAGGAGGCGTGCTGGTCCGCTTGGCGCAGCACCGCCGTAGAGGAGCGCGACGGCCCCAGCGGTGGGGAGGAGGGCGGCGAGCCCTGGATACGGCATCTCAGCGGTGAGTGCCACCCCCGCAACGGCGACCGCGGCAAGGCCGACCCACGCGAGGGCACCCGAACGTCGCGAGGTACCCATCACGCCGATGAGGGCGAGTAGGCCACCGACACCGAGCTGCCAGACACGCGTTGGTAGTAGGTAGAAGGCGCGTGCTGGCGAGGCGTCGGTGAGCCACATGCTGAGCGCAAAGGAGGCGACGACGCCAATGAGGAGCGCCGCGATCAAGCGCCGAGAACTGCCGCCACGCCAGGTGAGCAGCACGATGAGCGCTGGCCAGACGAGGTAGAACTGCTCTTCGACGCTGAGCGACCAGAAGTGCAAGAAGGGTGATGGGCTCGAGGTTGGCGCGAAGTAGTCCACCGAACCGATGAAGCGCATGTTGGCGATGGAGAGTGCCGACGCTGCGCCATCTGCCGCCAACTCACTGCGATCGAGCGGCGCAGCAATCAGGAGCCCAACGAGTGAGATGAGCGCCACGGCGACGAGGGCCGCTGGGAGGAGCCGACGGATTCTCCACGCGTAGAACTTGGCGATGTTGAGCCCACCAGGCTGCTGTGACTCACGCCACAGCTTGCCGGTGATGAGGAAGCCGCTGATCACAAAGAAGACGTCAACGCCAATGAATCCACCCGGCGTCCATGGGAGGCCTGCGTGAAAGAGCAGCACGAGCAGGATGGCGATGCCCCGTAGCCCCTCAATGTCGGGGCGGAACTCGGCGGTGTTCTTTGGAGCCTGCATCAGGCTATTCGCAGATCTGTGGCTTTGCTACTGGCACTGGTCGCGTGGAGGTTGTCGTATCAATGTACTTACCAATGACGACCATCTTTGGCCCGTCACTGCGATCTGTTTCAGAGGTTTGCAAGATCACCCGACCGTCCGGCACATCAGCGATGTCGGCCCAGCTTGAGATGTGCTGTCGCACTTCCGTCACGCGGTAGCGCAGACGCACCAGCGTCGCGCCAGCAACTTTCGGAAGCACATCCACTTCGATGATTTGGCCGATCATCTGCTTTGGCGTCTTATCGAGAAGGCCGCCGAACTCCCAGTAGCGACCATGCGCATAGATAAAGAGGATGCCCGTCTTACCGTCGGCCTCCCCCTTATTCGGCATCCACTCGGCGACACGACACCAGGGGTATCGAGGCGAACCATCGCCCTCAAGTGGCGGACGAACGACAGGAAGGTTGATCCAGACGCCGCTCACCAAGACGCGAACAGGGTCACCGGCGACCGATGGGACGAGCAGGCTTGGATCGACTGGCGGGAGAGGTGGTGGCGTGGTGCGCGCTCGCTCTGCAGGGTCTGACGGGTCCGCCTCAGGCGTGGGTGAGCCGGTAGATCCACTCGGCTCCGCCGACGGATCCTCAGTGACGACAACGACTCCACTCGGTGCCCAAGGTCCGATCTGCTGATCGATCCCCCACGTGACGAGCGCGCCCGCGGCGAGGATGAACGAGGTTGCGAGCAGGATCGTTGAGCCGATATGGCGAAACGGCATACGCTCACTCGGCGTACGGCGCTTTGACTGGTTGGGCGGCAACATAGGGAGAGTGTAGT
>JAEMRB010000105.1 GCA_016463555.1 Chloroflexota bacterium | reverse complement strand
CCGCGGTTTGCGGGGTCGTTCGCCCCGAGCGCACCCAGCTCGTCGCCGTAATAGATGCACGGTGCGCCGGGGAGAGCGAGCTGCAGCAGCGTGGCGAGTTGTGCCGCGGCAGCGCTGCCACCCACGATACTGCGCAGGCGCGGCGTGTCGTGTGAGCCGAGCAGGTTCAGCTGCACCGCCGTGGTTGCGGGGTGATACCAGCCCATGATCTCGGTGAGCTTCTCCGCAAACTGTGTCGCATCTAACTCTGGGCGCTTATACGTGTCGTTATGGTCGCCCAGATCACGTGCCAGTCGCCCGCTCCCCGCATACCCGAGGATCGCCTCGGTGAGTGGGTAGTTCATCACCGCGTCGAAGCGATCGCCGGTGAGCCACGCATCGGCGCGCTTCCAAATTTCTCCAACCGTATATGCCTCAGGATTAATCGCGCGAACGCGTGTCCGGAACTCCTGCCAGAAACTCTCATCGTCAATCTCTTCTGGCACGTCGAGTCGCCAGCCGTCGGCGCCGAAGCGAATCCAGAACTCGGCCGCCTGCAACAGATGCTCCCGCGCCTCTGCATTGCCAACGTTGATCTTTGGGAGCGCAGGAAGCTGCCACCACGCCTTGTAGCCGATGGTGGTCTCAAGGTTGCTCGCGACCCCGCCGCCCGCACCGCCGCTCTGCTTCATGTGCCAATCAACCGCCTCCGGATAAGCGATCAGTGGACGATCGCCGCGCAAGAAGGCTTCGTCGGTATAGAACCAATCAACGTAGGGTGACTCCGCACCGTTCTCAAGTACATGGTGAAAAGGCCAGAAGCCGCGACTGGCGTGATTGAAGACGCCGTCGAGAATGACGCGCATGCCGCGCGCGTGCGCTGCATCAAGAAGTTCGCGGAACGCCTCGTTACCACCGAGCATCGGATCTACGTTGAAGTAGTCGTACGTGTGATAGCGATGGTTTGAGGCGCTGGAGAAGATCGGGCAGAGGTAGAGCGCGGTGATGCCGAGCTCTTGCAGCTCACCGAGTCGCTCCGTGATGCCGCGAAGGTCGCCCCCCTTAAAGCCATGATGCGTCGGCGCCGCATCCCACGCTTCGAGTGGGCCGGGTGGCTGCGTTCGCCCGGAGCGTGCGAATCGGTCGGGGAAGATCTGATAGAAGACAGCATCGCGCACCCAGGCTGGTGTGTGTGGCCCCGTGGGCCGCGGCGAACTCACCCCTTGACCGAGCCGACCGCAAGTCCGCTCGTAATGAAGCGCTGGCTCAGCAGATACACAATCGCAGGTGGCAACGTGAGCATGATCGAGAAGGCGGAGACGAGCGGCCACGGAATCGCCGACGCATACGTGCCGGTCATCGCCGAGAGCGCCATCGCTAGCGTGAAGTCCCGCGGCTGCGTCAGGAACATCCAGGAGTAGTAGAACTCGGTCCAGCCGCTAATGAAGCCCAGGAAGCCGGTGACGGCAATGGCGGGGAGGGCGAGTGGCAGCACGATGCTGCGGAAGATGCGCATTTGCGATGCGCCATCGACGGCGGCCGCCTCTTCAAGTTCGCGTGGGATCGTGTCGAGATAGCCCTTCAAGTTCCAAATCGCAAACGGGAGGGAGCCCGAAACGATAGCGATGCCGACACCGAGCTGTGAGTTGCGCAGGTTGAATGCGCCGAGAATCGGCAGGTCGAGCTTGATGCTGTTCAGGGTGACGAAGAGTGGCGCCAGCGTGGCAACAGCGGGGAGCATCAGCACACCGAGAATCACCAACATGATCAAGGTGCGCCCCTTAAATGCAAGGCGGCTAAGCGGATAAGCGGCGAGCACACCGAGCGCAACGCTCGCCAGCGCCGTGCCTCCAGCGATCTTCATCGAGTTGAACGCCAGCTCAAGGAAGCTCACCGGGTTGCCGGTAGGCCGTTCAATCACCTGGAGATAAGACTCAAGGGTCGCATCCTTCGGGATCAGGTTGAGACCGTCGGGGCGGATCAGGTTCAGCGGCGAGAGCGAGACGCTAAAGACCCAGATGATCGGGAAGAGCACGGTGATGAGGATGCCGATCGCGGCAACCTGCAGCAGGATCTTGGTGAGGAGTGACGGCTCCCGGAACGAACGGCGCTTAGAAGTCGTCATATCGCGCCGTCGCCTTCGAGATGCGGTTGGTGATCAGGCTGATCGTGAGCAGAATAACGAAGAGCACGACCGCAAAGGCGGCGCCCACCGCATAGAGCTGTCGCTCATTCACCAGTCGATACGCCTGGGTGACGAGCAGCTCGGTGCGGCCAAACGGCCCACCCGCGCTCATGAAGTAGGCGAGGCTGAAGAGGTTAAACGTCACCACAAAGCCGTAGATGGCGAAGGGGACCATCGCCGGTCGAAGGTAGGTGAGGGTGATCGTCTTGAACGAGGCCCACTTGCCGGCCCCATCAATCTCCGCCGCCTCATAGAGGTCTTTTGGGATCGCCTGCAGCGCGCCAGTCGCCACCACCGCGTTCAACGGCCAGCCGAGCCAAATGTTGGCAATCAACATGGCGTAGTAGCTGAGTGGGAGCGGGATGAAGCTGATCGGATCTTCAACCTGGCGGAGCCAATCGAGCTGAAAGGTCTCCGGCGGAATACGAAACACCTGCCCAACGAGCCCAAGCAACATGTTTATTGCGCCTGCATCTTGATTGAACATGTTGCGCCACGTCGTGGCGACAACGATCGGTGGAATCAGTACGGGGAGCACATAGAGCGCGCGATAGAGGCGCTTGAGCTTCAACCCTGGGTGATTAAGGAGGAGCGCGATCGCCACACCGAGAATGATGTGGATGGTGACGTTGCTCAGCGCCCAGAAGATGTTGTAGAG
>JAEMRB010000104.1 GCA_016463555.1 Chloroflexota bacterium | reverse complement strand
GTCATGGGCGGAGTCGACAAGTGAGCGGCGCATCGATGGCCTGGAACCGCCTGACGCCAGCTGGCCGCGCACTCGCGGTGCTGCTCCCCGTGCTCGCAATTGGTGGCGGGCTGACGACCGTACTGCTCGCCACATTTGGCGGCGCTATTGCCGCAACGATTGGCGCAAACCTGCCGATCGTGCGCTTCCTGGTCGCCGCCGTTGTCACCTTCTTGATCTCGGTTCCAGTCGCATTCCTCTTGATCTATATGGAGATGAAGATCATTGCGCTCATGAACCTGCGCATCGGACCCGATCGCATCGGCCCAGCGGGCGCAGTGATGAGCGTGGTGCACGGCTTGAAGGTGCTGATGAAGGAGGACTACACGCCACCGAGCGTCGACGTTCCAGTCTTCACGCTGGCACCAGTCGTTGTCTATCTCGCAAGCTTCATGACACTGCTCGTGATTCCGTTTGCGCCAGAGCTCACGAGCATGGGCTTTGAGCTCGGACTCCTCTACTTCTTTGCGATCGGTGGGCTCAGCGTCGTTGGCTTGATGATGGCCGGCTGGTCGTCGTTCAATAAGTACTCACTGCTCGGCGGCATCCGCGCCGCAGCACAAGCGATCAGCTACGAGATTCCGCTGACACTCTCCGTCGTGGGGATCGTGATCCTGACCGGCACCCTTTCACTGCCGAAGATCGTCGCCGCACAAGACGGCTCGTTCCTCGACTGGTTCATCTTCCGCCAGCCCCTTGCAGCAATCATCTTCTTTATCGCCATCACCGCCGAGGCAAACCGCACCCCATTCGACAACGCCGAGGCCGACCAAGAGATCGTCGCCGGATTCGCCACCGAGTATTCCGGCATGCGCTTCGGATTCTTCTTCTTCGCGGAGTACGTCAACGTCTTCATCGTCTCGGCACTATTCAGCTCCGTCTTCCTCGGCGGATCTAACCCGCCGATTCACATTGACGTGAATCCACAGATCCTGATCGACCTGAGCGCGCTCGGCATTGGGCTGCCGCTCATTGCCGGACTTGCGCCCGTTATCGGCACGCTACTGTTTGCGGCGCCACTCTGGTTCGCCAGCACGCGTATTAAGGGATGGCAGGCGCTAGTTGGCGGATTCTTGATCTTCGGTGGCGTATCAACGGCGGCGATTGGCCTATGGGCCTTTGTGATGCTGCCGCCTGTCGCAAGCCTCATCTGGTTCTTGATCAAGACCTTCGCGCTCGTCTTCACCTTCGTCTGGATGCGCGGCACACTGCCGCGCGCACGCATCGACCAGCTGATGGGCTTCGCCTGGAAGTGGCTCTTGCCAGCGTCGCTGCTCAACATTTTTGCTACGGCGTTTGCCGTGCTGATTGCGGGGAGGTAGTCATGCCACGAATTCCAGGCTCTGGACTGCTTTCAGGGATGCGCCTGACGTTGACGCGCTTCTTCCAGCCGAAGCGCACCGTGCTGTATCCAGAGGTGAAGCCCGACATCGCTCCGCGCAACCGCGGCCGACTCGAGCTCGTTACCGACGAACACGGCACGCTGAAGTGCGAGACCTGCTTCCAGTGCGCACAGGCATGTCCGATCGAGTGCATCGACATGGGCGGCACCGACACGAAGGGACGCTTCGCGGTGCATTGGGGCCCCGCCGAGCAGTACGCCGAACGTCGCGAAGAGTCGGCGATGCGCCGCTCCGGTCGCGCCGTCTCCGATGCTGCAGCGGCAACGGGGGCAACCATCAACATCGCGAAGGTCGACGAGATCCTCGAAGCGCACGACTACGACCCGCACCACATGCTCGCGATCCTTGAAGCGATCCAGGGGGCGTACGGCTACCTCCCCGTCGACGCGCTGAAGCGCGTCAGCGGCGCGACCGGTGCCTGGTACGCCATGGTCTACGGCACCGCCACCTTCTATAAGCACCTCGCCTTTGAGCCAGGGGTGACCCGCTCGATCGCCGTCTGCCGCTGTGCCAACTGCCTCGTCTCGGGGGCGGGTTCGGTGATGGGCACCCTCAGCTACGAGTTCGGCACCGAGTTCGGCCGAGCGATCCCATGGAGCAACCTGCGTCTCGAGTCGCTCCCAAACCACCTGCTCGGCGCCCCGTCGCCGCTGGTGGTCATCGATGGTGAGCCGCAGCGCGACCTGAGCGCCAAGAATGCCGCCAGCTGGGCGGCCGCCCTCGCCGGCAGGTACGCCGCATGAAGCGCCTGAACGCCCCTAAGGGTTGGAGCCAACTGCTCTTCGTGGCGCCGACCGAGCCGTGGGCGGCACTCCGCGCCGCCGCAGCCGCCGGGGCCGCTGGCACGACCGCGACCCTGATCGCCGCCGGCCTGCGCGGTCACGGAGGTGGTGGCTTCCTCACGGGAGCGAAGTGGCAGGCGACCGCCGCCGAGCCAGCCAGCCAGCACTACGCCGTGGCGAACGGCTATGAATCTGACCCGGCCGTCTTCACCAACCGCCTCCTCATGGAGGAGAACCCGCAGGGGATCGTTGAGGGGCTTGCCATCGCCGCCCTTACGGTGGGTGCCCGCGAGGCGTTCATCGCCGTGCGTGCCGAGTACACCGAAGCGATCAAGCGCCTCGAAGCGGTGATCGCCAACGCCGAACGCGAGGGCATCCTCGGGTCCACGCTACTAGGAACCGGTCGCGAACTGATCATCACCGTGCGACCACTCCAGGGCTCCAGCATGATCGGCGAAGAGACGGTGCTGATGAAGGCGCTCGCCGGCAAGCGCGGTCAGCCAGAGCAGACACCGCCATATCCATCTGAGGTTGGGTATCTCGGCAAGCCAACCGCCGTGAACAACGTCGCCACACTCGCCGCGGTGCCATGGATCCT
>JAEMRB010000103.1 GCA_016463555.1 Chloroflexota bacterium | reverse complement strand
GTGAGCGTGCAGGCCCAGATCCTGAACCTTCTCGCCGAGCTGCGCCAGCGCCTTGGGCTCGCATATCTCTTCATTGCGCATGACCTTTCGGTGGTGCGCCACGTTAGCGATCGCACCGCGGTGATGTACTTGGGGAAGATCGTTGAGGTTGCACCGTCGGCCGAACTGAATAGTTCGCCGGTGCATCCGTACTCCATCGCTCTCCTCTCCGCGGTGCCGATTCCTGACCCTGCGATTGAGAAGAGGCGCAAGCGCATCATCTTGAAGGGTGACGTGCCATCGCCGTCTAATCCGCCGAGCGGCTGCGCCTTCCAGACGCGCTGCTGGCTGAAGGAGAAGCTCGGCAATCCGGAGCGCTGCAACACCGAGTCGCCGCAGCTCGTGCAGGTCTCAACAGGCCATCAGGTCGCCTGCCACTTCCCCGACAAGGCGTAGAGCGTAGGAACGCTTAGCGGTTGCGCTCGCTGCGTACGAAGAGGAAGGTGCCAACCGAGAGCATGACGACCGTGGCGATTGCGATGACCGCAACTGTCCACGTTGGATCGGCGAGCACCGCTTCGTTGGGATAGCCGTAGTACGCACCGCGAATGAGGTCAACGGCGTAGCGCAGCGGCGCGATGTGGCTGACGATGTCGAGGTACCACGGCAGGTTGCGGATTGGGTTGAACGCACCGGCGAGGAAGAACTGCGGCAGGAAGATGAACGGGAAGAGCAGGTTTGCCGAGCGCTGGTTTGGCAGCAAGCTGACGATCAGTGCGCCGAACGAGGCACCGAAGATGGCGACCAAGATGAGCGCAGGGATGATCGCGAAGACCTGCGCCAGGGTGAGCGGGATGCCGAGCACGATGCCGAAGGCCATGACGGTGAAGGCCTGCGGGAAGGCGACGAGCGACTCGCCGAGAATCTTGCCGGCAAGAATCGTGCGGCGGCCGATGGGCGCGACGAAAATCTCTTGGCTGAAGTCGTTCTCGCGGTCTTCAAGAATGGAGACGAGCCCGAGCGCCGAGGACTGCCAGACGCCCTGGGCCAGCTGCCCGGCAAAGATGAAGGGAAGCAGGTCAATGCCCGGGGACTGGAAGTTCGAGGCGAAGGCCCCGCCAAGGACGCCAATGAAGAGGGCGGGAAAGACGAGGCCGCCGACGAGGCGGATCGGATCACGAAGGAGCTTGGTGACATCGCGCGCGGCGATCGCCCCTGCGGCGGCCGCTTCACGGCGCAGGTTGAATCCGGTCGAAGTGCTGCGGGCTGTTGGCGCGCTCATCGGCGGAACCCCCGTCGCGGTGCATCGTCGAGTGGTGACTCTTCGCGGTCATCGGCGGTTGCCGCAACGATCTTGAGGTACGCGTCTTCGAGGCTTGGGCTGCGCACTTCGAAGCGGGTAAGCGGCGTCTTCAGGTCACGCAAGAGCGTGTGGGCTGGCTCTGCACCCTTCACCTCAACGGCGAATCCGGCAGAGATCACCTGCGGCGTGTGGCCGAGCCGTTCAATCTCTGCGCCGAGTGCGACACGATCTGCCGCCTCAAGTTCAACGCGAGTAACGCCGGTGCCAACGCGCAGCTCAGCAGGCGTGCCGTTCGCCACAATCTTGCCGCGATCGATGATGCAGACCCGATCGGCGATCTCCACCTCGTCGAGGTAGTGCGTGGTGAGAACCATGGTGGTTCCTTCGCTGCGACGGATGGCATCAAGGTAGCCGGCCACCGAGCGACGCGACTCTGGGTCGAGGCCAACGGTCGGCTCGTCGAGGAAGAGCACCTGAGGCTTATGCAGCAGCGAGCGGGCAATCTCGAGCTTGCGGCGCATGCCGCCCGAATAGGTTGAGATCTTCTTGAAGAGATCGTCGCGGTCGAGGCCAACGAGTGCGCCAAGCTCAACGACGCGCTCGCGATACTCCTGCGGCATGAACGAGAACGACGGGCGATAGGCGTATGCACCGTAGAGTGCGGCATGGAAGCGGCAGTTCTCCTCGCCGGTGAGTGCACGATCGAGGGATGGCTTCTGGAAGATGATGCCGACGCGGCGGCGAACCTCCGACTGGTCGAGCGCCAGGTCGGCGCCGGCGATCTGCACGCTCCCCGAAGTTGCGGCAAGGGTGGTGGTCAGGATGCTGATCGTGGTGGTTTTACCGGCGCCGTTTGGTCCGAGGAGGGCGAAGAGGGAGCCCTGCTCGACGGAGAAGGAGACGCCATCTACGGCGTTGCGGTCGGCGCCCTTGTAGCGCTTGACGAGGTCCGTAACGACGATTGCAGGGGTAGTCGGCATGTTCGCAATCCTACCCCTCTCAGGGTAGGCTCGTCATATGGTTCATATCGCTGGTCTTATCCGTCTTGCGCACCCGCTGCCAACGCTCCTAAACGCGCTCATTGCGGCGGCACTCACCACGATTGCGGGGGGCTCAGCGAGTCAAGCGGGCCTCGCGGCCCTCACGATGCTTGGAATCCATACCTCCATTGGTGCGATGAACGATCTCCTTGATCAAGCGGGCGACAAGGGGCGGGCAGAGAAGCCGTTGGTTGGTGGAGACGTATCGCCACGTGAGGCTCGGGTGATGGTGGTCGTCGCCGCAACTGCAGGATTCGCAGCGGCATCAGCGCTTAGCCCAACGAGTGCAGCGCTTGCAGCCGCTGGCGCCACCCTTGGCTATCTCTACAACGCGGGGATCAAGCGCACGCCGATCTCGTTTCTTCCATTCGCCCTGGGAGTCGCAATCATTCCAGCATTCGCGTGGAGCGCTGCGGGGGCTGCACTCCCTGCGGCAATCGCTGCGCTCAGCTTGATTGCGCTGCCGGGCGGGAGTGCGCTCGCCCTACAAAATGCCCTGGC
>JAEMRB010000026.1 GCA_016463555.1 Chloroflexota bacterium | reverse complement strand
GCCGACCCAGATGCCGCGGCACCACTCTTCCTGATCGTCGCAGAGTCGCGCTTCAAGGTGCCACCCACGATCCTGGCCGCCGCGGTCGGGAAGTCGCGCCGCGATCATGTCTCACTGCGGGAGAGCCTCGCAACGGTTGGGGCGGGGCATGAGGCCACCGAGCGACTCCTTGAACGCCTCGCCGGTGTCGTGCAAGAGAGCGTGGAGCGGACGAGTGGTGAGGTGCTCTACCGCTGGCTGCGTGAGTCGGGCCTGCTCGCCGAGCTCACCCGCGAAGCAACTCCGGAGTCCGATGAGCGCATTCGCAACATCGGACGCCTCTTCGATGTGGTGCGCTCCCGCAGCCGACTGCTGGAGCTTGATCGCGCCCCATTCCTGGTGCGCTACCTCGAGGAGCTCGGTGAGGCGGGGGATGATCCGTCGGCCGCCGATGTTGATCCCGACCTTGATGCGGTCGCGCTCCTCACCATTCACCAGGCGAAGGGGCTGGAGTTCCCCGTCGTCTTTGCTGCGAACCTCGTTGAGGGGCGCTTCCCGGCCAAGGGTCGACCGCCGCGCCTCGCGCTCGCTGCAGAGCTCGGCGGCTCTGATGATGTGGTGCCGCGCGACCCTCGTGCCCCAGACGGACCAACAGAGGCAGACGAAGAGGCGCTGCGCGAGGAGCGACGCCTCGCCTATGTCGCACTGACCAGGGCGTGCGAACGCTTGGCGCTCACCGCTGCAGAGCGGAGCAGTGGCGGTGTGCGACCGCGTAAGGTCAGCCGATTTGTTGCCGAGGCACTCGACCTGAGCCGAGAGCAACTTGAAGAGTTCCCGTTAACCGGTGAGCCGACCTCCAAAATTGATGGCCTCGCGATTGTCGCTCCGCCACTCCCGGTTCTCCCCGTGCGCGAACCTGGGGCGGGGGAGAGTGCGCCACTCACCTTGAGCTTTACGGCGATTGAGGCCTTCATTGCCTGCCCGCTGCGCTACCACTATCAGCAACGCCTCCGCATTCCGCTGCCGCCGCATCACTCTGCAACGTACGGCGCCGCGATGCATGCCGCGGTCGCCGAGTTCCATCGCGGACAGATGGTGGGCGCACCGCCGCAACTCGACGAGCTTTATGCCGCCCTTGAGCGCAGTTGGCAGAGTGCCGGCTTCCTTTCGCGCAGCCACGAAGAGGCTCGCCATACGGCGGCGCAGGAGGCGATCGCACGATTCCGCAGTGAGGAGATCGCAACAGGCCACGCGCCGGCCTACGTTGAGAAAGACTTCTCGTTTGAACTTGGTGGGCACAAGATTCGCGGCCGTTGGGATCGCGTCGATGTGCAGGCACTTCCACCCGAGGGTCGCAGCGCTCCGATTCCGACCATTGATGTGCCGGGTGACGTCGTGCGCCCAACTCTGCCGCTCGGCGACGATGAGTGGGTGGTGGTCAGCGATTACAAGACCGGCGGTCGCGATGATGACGATGCGAGCCGCAAGCGGGCGAAAGAGTCGCTCCAGTTGCAGCTCTACGCGCTGGCTTGGCGCGCTGTAACGGGGCGCCTCCCCGACGAGGTGAGCCTGCGCTTCCTCGACACCGGCCGTGTTGCCACCGTGCCGGTGGAGCCGAAGCGCATCGTGAAGGCGCGCGAACTGATCGTGGTTGCAGCGGAGGGGATCCTGGCTGGCGTCATGGATCCAAAGCCAGAGTTGATGACCTGCACCTACTGCTCGTACCGTGAGCTCTGCCCAGCATCGAAGGCTCCGGCGGGGCGGCCCGCATGACGCTCCGTGATGGAGAGCGGCGCAACGCTGCAGAGCAGCTTGAGCTGCCGCTCGATCAACAGCCGGCTACGCCGTTTGCGGGGAAGGTGTTGCGCACCGCCGCCGCGGCTCCCACACCACCACGCATCCCCGCCGGAGATCAGCGGCTCATCCGCCTCCTCGGCCTAGGCGCGCTGATCGCGGCGCTGGTCACTATTGGCGGAGCGCTCACGATTGATCCCGTTGACGAACCGACGCGCGCCCTTGCCGTTGCGGGTGCGCTGGCTCTCACCGTGACGCTCGGGCTCACGGGGCTCCTTCTGCTGCGCTCCTTTCAGGGGCATCCAGGTGTCTGGCGGGTACGCCGGCGGCGGTGCGTGCGGCGCGGGTTGTTCGCGGGGGCCCTGATCGGTGGCTACCTCGCCCTGCGCATCATTGGCCTCGGTGGGCCTACCGGGCTGCTGATCGGCGTCGCCCTCGTGGTCGTGGCCGAGGCGGCAATTTCACGGAGTGAGATCGACTCGGTCTAGGCCTCGAATCTACCCCTGGAGGGGTGTAGGATTGCCACGCGCCCTGCTGGACGTCGGCTCGCACCGGCGGCGCATCTGAGCAAGATGGTGATCAATATGAGCCCGAATACCCCACCCTTCGCCGCCTCCCTCGCCGCGCTCGGCTGGAACGGCACCCCAGAGCAGCGCGACCCACTCGATCGCCCCTCGTATGCGGGGCCGGTCAGCTTCGCTCAACTCCCGTGGGTTGAGGATGTGGCTGAGATCCGTCGTCGCAAGGCCGACATCGCCATCATCGGTGCACCGTTTGATGATGCGGTCACACATCGTCCCGGCACACGCTTCGGCCCTCGCGCCATTCGCGAGGCGCAATACCAAACTGGCACCCTGCACTCACTGCAGGTGGGCGTTGAGCCGTTTACCGCTCTCACCGCCGTTGATGCCGGTGACGCTCTCGTCTACCCAGGACGTCTTGAGCACGGACACGGCGCCATCTATCGCAAGGTGCGCGAAGTTGCCGAGACTGGTGCGATCCCGATTGTGCTCGGTGGCGATCACTCGATTACGTGGCCCAATGCAACGGCGATTGCCGAGATGCGTTGGCCGCAGCGCATCGGCATCCTGCACTTCGATGCCCACGCCGACGCCTCCATTGACGGCTACGGATCGCTCCACAGCCACGGTTCGCCAATGCGGCGCCTGATCGAATCTGGCGCGGTGCTCGGCAAGAACTTTGTGCAGGTCGGCCTGCGCGGCTACTTCCCCGATAAGGAGACGCTCGGTTGGATGCGCGAGCACGGCATGCGCAGTCACTTCATGACCGAGATCGAGGAGCGTGGCTCGGAGGCGGTCATCGCAACCGCCATCGCCGAGGCGCTCGACGGCCCAGATGCGATCTGGATCAGCCTTGATATTGATGTGGTCGATCCGGGCCTCGCGCCAGGAACGGGCACACCAGAGCCAGGAGGGATGCTCTCGCGCGAGTTGCTTCGTGGGCTCCGCCAGATTGCGGCACAGGTCCCGATCGCAGGGATGGACATCGTTGAGGTCTCACCACCGTATGACTGGGCTGAGTCGACGGCGATGATCGCCAACCGTGCCGCCCTTGAGGTGATTAGCGCGCTGGCGAAGCGTAAGGAGTCCGGCGAAACGATTCGTTGGGAACCCTCCCGCTGAGCGAAACCGCATCCAGCGAAACTGCGTCTGAGGTACGTAGCCGCCTGCTTGCCGACGAACGCGACTTAACCTCAGCCGCCGACGGTGATCTGGCGTATTGGCGGGGCGTAGCGGCGGAGTCAACTGGTCCCATCCTAGAGATCGGCTGTGGAGCCGGACGCGTCTTGACCGCTCTCGACTCCAGCGAACGGCAGCTCATCGGCATCGATCTCGATCTGGCCGCCCTCGCCCTGGCCGCGGAGCGCGCCGCTGCCGCCGAATGGATCGCTGCCGATGGACGAACCTGGCGCCGCGAAGCGACTGCAGCCGGCCTCGTGATTCTTGGCGGCGATCTGCTCTCGCTGATCACCGCGCCCGATGACCTCGAAGCGCTCTTGCGAACAGCGGCGTTGCACTGCGCACCTGGTGGGCAGGTGGGGATCGACGCCACACTGATGGACCCGCAGCTGTTCGCGGATGAGGTCAAGGGTGAGTGGAGCGTTGATCTAGAGCGTGCAGACGCTGATTTCACAACGGTGCGACGTGAAAGCCGCATTACGCCCGACCCGCAGGCGCGCAGCAACACCGTACTACTGGAGATTCGGCATCGGGCGGTGGGGGTAGACGGCCGCCTTACGGTGATCTATCCCGACCGAGCTCCATTCGCGATTCGTGCCTGGCAGCCGGATGAGGTGCGAGCCCTCGCCGCCGCGGCGGGCCTACGCGTGACGAGGGTCGGCGCCGACGATCGTCTGCGCTGGCTGCTACGGTCAGCGCATGAGTGACCCACGCCCAATCGGGCTCTTTGATTCAGGGATCGGCGGTCTCACCGTTCTGCGCGAAGTGCAGGCGCGCCTTCCAGCCGAATCAACCATCTACATCGGCGATAGCGCCCGACACCCATACGGCACCCGCAGCGATGCTGAGGTGCGCACCTTTGCCGAAGAGCTCAGCGACGAACTGGTGGCACGCGGCGTAAAGGTGATCATCATCGCCTGCAATACCGCGACGGCCGTCGCGCTCGAGCATCTTCGTGAGCGGCACCCATCAACGCCAATCATTGGCGTGATCCGACCAGGGGCGGCAGCAGCGGCACTGGCGACGCGCACCGGCCGGGTCGGCGTGTTGGCTACCATTGCAACCGTTCGGTCGCGTGCCTACTTCGCCGCTATCAAAGATGAGAACCCTGGCACGCGGGTGACTGAGCGAGCCGCCTCCGAACTTGTTCCGCTCATTGAGTCAGGTCTCACGAACACGAAAGAGGCGAGCGACGCCATCCATGCGGCGATTGACCCGTTTCTGGCTGGTGAGCCGAGCGAACGCATCGACACCCTGCTGCTTGGTTGCACCCACTTCCCGCTGATTCGCGGCGCAATTGATGCGGCGCTCGGTGCCCCAATTGCTGTGGTTGATTCCGCCGCAGCAACGGCAAGCTTTCTTCAAGAGATCATCTCGGTGAATGGGCTTGAGGCTCCAGGATCGAGCCGCGGGACGGCGGCCGACCCCGGTCATCTTGGACACTCCGCGCCAGCGTCAGCGCCAATAGCCCCTGAGCATCAGATCTTCACGACAGGGGATCCTGCGGTAGTTGATGCGCTTGCTGCCCGACTCTTCGGTGAGACCGCGCCGCGCGCGCAGCAGATGACGCTGGGGGCGAAGCGCAGCTAGCGGCGCTCCAGCGCTGGCAGGATGGCGCGCACAATCTCGGCGGCGTTCTTTGAGGCGAGCGCGAGATACTCCCAGAAGCTGAGCGTTGCCTCACCATCACCAGCGTCGCTCACGCTGCGGATGACGAGCCAGGGGATGCCGTGCGTGCGTGCCGCATAGGCGATGGCCGCCCCCTCCATCTCGACGAGGTCGGCTGAGCTGCGCGCGGCGATTGCATCACGAACCTTCTGGTCGGCAACGAACCAGTCGCCGGTGGCGATGCGGCCACGGCGGAGGTTGATTCCAAGGCGAGTCGTCGTTGGTGTGGCGGCGCTGAAGGCAGCCGCGACGAGCTCAGCATCGGCAACTAGAAGTGGGTCGCCCTTCGATGGAGTATCCGCGCCGTAGCCGAAGAGTCGAAAGCCATCGGCCTCTGCTGCGGCAAAGTCATGCTGCAAGACACCATCGGCGAGTAGGACGTCGCCGACGCGATATCCCGCATGCAGGGCGCCGGCGGAGCCGACCGAGATCACGCAGCGGGGCTCAACTGCCAGGGCGGCGGTGACGGCAACCACCGAGGCGACCTTACCGACGCCGCAGCGCAGCAGGGCGACCGGGTGTGTGTCGATGTGGCCGATGAGCAGCGCACCCTCTGCAAGTCCTGGAAGTGTGTGCGGCACCAGGTCGGTGGCGAGCGCCTCGAGGGCGGCGCGCTCCTCGCTGAGCGCGGCAGCGATGAGCGTTGGGCCTGATGGGCGGAGCTGTTGCGGCATGGGGGTAGGATAGCGGTGTGCATCTGCCCGCTGTGACTCAGGCCCCGTTGCCGCGACGTCGCAGCCTCTTCACGCTCGCGCTCGCACTCCTGCTTGCCGCAGCGTGTGGCACCTCTGCCGCGCCGTCGGGGGCGAGCGGAGATCCTTCGGCTAGCGCAAGCCCCTCGCCGACCAGCGACACACGAAGCCCACTGATCCCCGTTGCCGGATACCGCAGCACCCTCACCGCACTCACGAGCGTGGGAGTTGCGCGCCTCGCTGAGGTCGGGGGGAAGCTACCGATCACCAAACTGATCCTGATTGCGCCCGAGTCGAGCGCCATCCTTGCGGCACTCGGCCTCTCGGCCACCTCAATCACATCTCGCCTGACACTCGTCGCGGACCGCACCGCCCTCAAGGCGGCACTCGCCGCCGATGAGAAGGCGGCAGGATTCGTGCGACTCGCCGCCCTTGAGCCGGCGCTTCGCACCCTTACGTGGGAGGGGGCTGCAATCGTTGGCGTGCAGCGCGTTGCATCGCTGGCCGATTGGCCGCTGCGCGCCGAGCTTCCGCTCGACGCATCGATTCCTGCAGATTGGCTCTCCGGTCCGCTCGCGTACGATCCTGCAACCGCATGGACGCTTGCAGCTGGTGGCGACATCCTGCTTGACCGTGGCGTCTCAGCCAACGCGAAGCGCTCCAAGCGTGGGGCAGATTCGCTCTTTGATGGCGGGTTTGCCGATATCACTGGCACAACCTGCTGCAGCCAATTTGGCGTGCCACGTGTCGCCGCGCGCTACGTAAGCGGTGGCGGCATCAACGGCCTGATGCGCTCGCTCTTCCAGCAGGCAGATCTCTCGATCGCGAACCTTGAATCGCCAACACCGAAGAAGTGGCGCCAACACAACTCAGGTACAACCTTCACGGGAAACCCCGCGCTTCTGCGGGTGGTGAAAGAGGCGGGCTTTGATTTCCTCTCGCTGGCAAACAATCACATCGGCGATGGGGGCGTCTATCGCATCCCCGAGACTATTGCCGCTGTAAAGGCTGCCGGCATGGGCAGCGGTGGTGCGGGGGCAAACCTTGCTGAGGCGCAGCGCCCGTGGCTCACCGACGTTGGTGGCATCACCGTGGGCATCGTTGCAGTCGACCAGGTAAACCCGAGCACGCACGCGCGGGCAAACCGGCCGGGGAGTGCGCCGATTGGGGTCCTTGAGATGCGCGCCTCCATCGCGGCGGCTCGCGCCGCTGGTGCAGACGTCGTCATCGTCTTCCCGCACTGGGGCTTGGAGTTCCAGGCACAGCCGACCGCCTCACAGCGTAGGTTTGCCAAGCGGGCTATCGAGGCTGGTGCCGACATGATCCTTGGATCGCACTCGCACTGGGCGAGTGCCATGGAGATCATCAACGACAAGCCGGTCTTCTACTCCATGGGCAACTTCGTCTTCGACCAGAACTGGTCCGTTGAAACGTCCGAGGGGCTCGTTATTGAGTCGACGTTTGTGGGTTCGCGGTTAGTCAGCACGCGCATGTTGCCAACAGTGATCCTCAACCAATCACAGCCAAACTTCGTCGACGTCGCCACCGATGGCGTACCGATCATGAATCGAGTCTGGAAGGGCTCAAAGGGTCTGCCTCGCTGGTAGCCCGAGCTCCACGTCCCTAAGAGTCGAGCGACTCGTTCTTCTCTAGGTCCACGACAGCGGTGCGCAGGCCGATCGGCTCACGTCCTGAGAGCAGCGCCTCAGCGATGGCAAGGTCGGGATCCTCCTCCTCGCCTTCGTCAGCGGCGTGGGCACCCGCCCCCTCGTGCGCTAGAAGGCGGGTCTCGCCCTCCTCAGAAGAGATGCCCACGGCGGCCACCAGGCGGGAATCCAGTGAGGCGGCAAAGTCGTGCTCGCGTTCAAGCTCAGCGGCGATCGCCTCAATGAGGGTCTCCTCGGTAAAGGTTTCCATCACCCGACTCCGGGCGGTCTCCACCATCGCCAAGAACTCGCTCGGGGCGAAGGCCTCGTCGTGGGCGAGGGTCATGCCGATAGCGAGTTCGTCGTCCGCCTCGTGAAGTTCATAGAAGTACACGCCGCGCAGGCTAGCACCCCGCGCAGCGCCCCTGCTTGACGCCGATGGGTGTGGCGCGGAGACTGGGGTCATGAGGGTCATGATTCGCCGACGCACCAGCACCACGCGCGGCGCCCTGATCCTCCTCGGGCAGGCCCTGCTGGTGACGCTCTTCGTCGTGGAGTTTGGGCGAAATCTGATCGGCGTGATTCAGGTGAATACGCGCTTGGCGCAGCTTCGCGACGAGACTGCGGCACTCCAGGCTCGGGCCGACGCCCTTACGGCGGAGCGGGTGCTCCTCGAGGACGCCGCCTTTCTCGAGCTGGTCGCGCGCGGCTACAGCCTCGGCTCCACTGTGGAACGCCCGTTCGTCTTAGCGGCTGATGCGGCGCCACTTCCAGACGATGCCCCGGGCTCTGGCGCACGGCGGTTCAGCCCTGATGCGCCAACTCGCTCGCCGCTCGACGCGTGGCTCGACCTGCTCCTCGGGAGCTAAGGGGAACTACCTCTTCGGATCTCCGAAGATCGTCCAGTGCCAGCCCTTCTCGGCCTCGCCAGTGATCTCAATTGCTACGTGCTTGATCTGCGTGTACTCCTCAAAGGAGTAGCGGCTTAGGTCCTTGCCGAATCCCGACTGCTTGAAGCCACCATGCGGCATCTCGCTCAGGAAGGGGAGATGGTCGTTGATCAGTACCGAACCGAAGTTGAGGGCCGCCGCCATGCGATGAGCGCGCGCCACATCACTCGTCCAGCAGCTGGAGGCGAGGCCATACGGCGTGTCGTTTGCGAGGGCGATCGCTTCGGCCTCGTCGCTGAATGGGAGAGCCACAAGCACCGGGCCGAAGACCTCCTGCTGCACAATCTCGCTGGACTGCTGCGCGCCGACGATGAGCGTTGGCGCAAAGTAGGCGCCGTCAGCCGGGACGCCGCTCGGCTGCGCACTGCCGCCCACCACGATCCGCGCCCCTGCAGCAACGGCGCGGTCAACGTAGCCAGCGACTCGATCGCGATGCGTGCGCGAGATGAGCGAGCCGAGATCTGTCGCGGGATCGAACGGATCACCGATGCGCACCTGCGCGGTGAGCTCAGCAATGCGGGCCACGAGGCGGTCGAAGATGTCGCTCTGCGCGTAGAGGCGCGTGGCTGCGGTGCAGTCCTGACCAGCGTTGACGAAGGCCCCAGCGATCGCTCCTCGCGCGGCGGCCTCAATGTCGGCGTCGGCAAAGACAACAAACGGCGCCTTACCACCAAGTTCTAGATGCAGTCGCTTCAGCGTTGGCGCCCCTGCAGCCATCAGCTCTCGACCAGTGGCGCTATCGCCCGTGAGGGCGATGATGTCGATGCGCGGATCTGCGGCGAATTGCGCGCCGATCTCAGCACCCGGTCCGGTGATGACATTCACGACGCCGGCAGGGAAGCCAACCTCGCGCGCCAACTCCGAGAACCGCAGTGCCGCGAGCGGTGTGGCACTGGCTGGCTTCATGACGACGGTGTTGCCAGCCGCCAGTGCTGGCGCCGCCTGCCAGACCGCCATCGCGAGCGGATAGTTCCACGGCGCGATCAGTGCGGCAACGCCGATCGGCTCCCGCCGAATCATCGAGGTGTGGTTGCCGGTGTACTCACCTGCGGCGATCCCGTCGGGGGTACGCAGGACGCCAGCGAAGTAGCGCAGGTGGTCGATGACTGCAGGAATATCGCCGTCGCGTCGCAGCTTGCGCGCCGTGCCCGTCTGCCACACCTCAAGATCGGCGAAGTGATCCGCCTCGCGTTCAACCGCGTCGGCCAGTGCGAGAAGGAGTCGCGCGCGCTCGGCTGGGAGCGTCGTGCGCCAGCCACCGGTATCAAACGCACGTCGAGCTGCAGCGATGGCGGCGTCAACGTCGGCGGCCGAAGCGTGTGGGATTTCGCCGATCACAGCGCCAGTGGCGGGGTGGCGCAGGGTGAAGGTTCGCCCGCCAGCAGCCCCACATGAGGCGCCGTCAATCAGCATCGTTGGGGTGAACGGGGGAGTTGCCCCTGGTGTGCGACTTGTCATGCGCGAAGGGTAGGCGATACGCCGCGTCGCTGGAAGTGGTGGGCGCGCTAGGATGCACCTATGCCGAGCGATCAGTCACCGAAGGGCGCCGCACCTCGACGCACCCCTACGCGCGCCGTCAGCGTGACGACCCCCACCCCCGCCGCGATCGTGGCCCCAGCAAGTTCAGGTCTCGCCGGCAGCAGCCCGTGGGCCTACGCCCCAGCCCCAGAGTCCCGCGAGATCGTCACGATTCGCCAGCGCTACGGCCTCTTCATCGACGGGAAGGAGCGCGCCCCCTCAGGCGGCGAGGTCACCATCACCTACAACCCGGCCACAGAGGAGCCCCTCGCCGAGATTGCAAAGGGGACCCCCGCTGACGCAGATCGCGCCATTGAGGCCGCCGATCGTGCCTACCGCAAGGTCTGGTCAAAGCTGCACCCACGAGAGCGAGCGAAGTACCTCTACCGCATCAGCCGCATCCTGCAGGAGCGCAGCCGCGAGTTCGCCGTCACCGAAACGATGGACTCAGGGAAGCCGATCCGCGAGTCGCGTGACGTGGATGTGCCGCTCGCCGCCGCGCACTTCTGGTACTACGCCGGCTGGGCCGACAAGTTGGAGTACGCCGTTCCTGGTCGCCGACCCGAGGCGCACGGCGTCGTCGGGCAGGTGATCCCGTGGAACTTCCCCCTCCTCATGCTGGCGTGGAAGATCGCACCGGCTCTTGCGGCCGGCAACACCGTGGTCTTGAAGCCCGCCTCAACGACGCCGCTCACCGCGCTCCTCTTCGCCGATGTCTGCCGCCAGGCGGAACTCCCAGACGGCGTCGTCAATATCGTCACCGGCCCCGGCAGCACCGGCATGTCGATCGTCACCGACCCGCGCGTCGCGAAGGTCGCCTTCACCGGCAGCACCTCGGTCGGCGTCACGATCGCCAAGGGGATCGCCGGGCAGGGGAAGGGTCTCACCCTCGAACTCGGCGGCAAGGCGGCCAACATCGTCTTTGAGGACGCGGCGCTCGATCAGGCGGTCGAGGGCGTCGTCAACGGTATCTTCTTCAACCAGGGCGAGGTCTGCTGCGCTGGCAGCCGCCTCCTCGTTCAGGAGTCCATTGCCGAAGAGTTCCTTGCGCGGCTGCGCGACCGCATGTCGATGCTGCGCATCGGCGACCCGATGGATAAGAACACCGACGTCGGCGCAATTAACTCGAAGGCCCAGATGGAGTCGATTGGTGAGCTCGTAGCGAGCGGCGTCGCCGAGGGTGCCCAGATCTGGCAGCCGGCCTGCGACCTACCAACGCGCGGCTGGTTCTACCGCCCAACCCTCTTCACCAATGTGGCGCAAAGCCATCGCATCGCCCGCGAAGAGATCTTCGGACCCGTCTTGGCCACCATCACCTTCCGCACCGTGGATGAGGCGATTGAGAAGGCGAACAACACGGCGTA